>CAZVAY010000013.1:0-17127 GCA_964625265.1 uncultured Sphingobacteriales bacterium
GTTTGAAAGTCCGAAGGTGGAAGTCAGGGCTGAGTTTGAATTGAGCTCCATGGTCTGTTCAACATCCAGTACCGAATCACAATCTGTAATCACGATAGTTGCTGCAACTATCCTGGCTATATTTCTGATGATCTTTTTCATAACTAACTTTTTAAAGGTTTAAAAATCAAGGCTAACACCAAAAGTAAATGTTTTAGCCTGAGGGGGGCTCAGGTAGGTAACACCCTGGGTTACATTACCCGAACTATCGCGGTTAACTTCTGGGTCCCAACCCGGATATTTGGTAAAGGTCAGGATGTTGGTGCCAGTAAAATAAACCCTGGCTGTAGCAACAGACATTTTCTTTGTCAGGCTATTTGGGAGGGTATAGCCTAAGGACACATTCTTTAGCCTGCCATAACTGGCATCATCCAAAAACTGGGTGGAATTGTAGGTGGAATACTTGTCTTCCCAGATAAGTTTTGGAATGGAGGCATTGTCACCTGGCTGTTGCCAGCGGTCAAGGACTGTGGCCATTTGGTTCCAACTGCTTCCGATTTTTCCGGCTTCAAGGAATTTACCATCATCCCTGTAAACATCCTGGCCGACAGCAAAGCTGAACAGAAATGAAAAGTCGAAACCCTTCCATGAAATGATATTATTAATACCACCATACAAGTCGGGATAGGGATTGCCAACAACAACCGCATCACGGTCGTAATTGAATTCAGTTGTTTTTTCTCCGGTTTCCTGGTTGATAAACAGTGGGGCTCCGGTTTGCGGATCAACACCGGCAAATTCAACAAGCCTCCAGGCTCCAATTGGATGGCCTTCCTGTGCAAAGTTGTTCCCATAGTTACCACCAAGGTCAAGGCCTGAAATGATCTGCTTTTCGATATTGATAATGTTATTTACATTCCGGCCCAGGTTAATTTCAGTTATCCAGCTCAGTTTGCCTTTGGTATTGTAGCTTCTCATGTAAAATTCCAGCCCTTTGTTTTCGAGTTCACCCACATTCTTGATCACGTTTGAAACACCCGAGGTTTGCGGGACATTAACATCTAGGAGCATATCGGTTGTTCTTTTGTAATACCAGTCGAAAGCACCGGATATTCTTCCTTCCCATAATCCAAAGTCCACGCCCACATCAGCCTGATTGGTTTTTTCCCAGTGCAGGTCGGGGTTGGCTATGTTACCGACCCCAATGCCTGACAATCCATTGTATTTGGTAATATAATAGGTTCCCAGGTAGCGGTGATTACCAATTTCGGAGTTTCCGGTAGCGCCAAAGGAACCCCTGATTTTGAAAAAGGTCATATAGGGTACTGCTTTCCAGAAATCTTCATCTGAGATGATCCATCCTACAGAGGCAGCCGGGAACCATCCGAACCTTTGACCGGGGCCAAAACGGGAAGCCCCATCTCTCCTGACACTCAATGATGCGAGGTATTTGCCTTTAAAACCGTAGGTCATCCTGCCGATATACGACAAAAAAGCATAACCTGTCTCCCAGGCGCTTCCACCTTGTTTAGCTGCGCTGTTGGGGTTTTTCAGGTCAGGTGAAGGGAATTGGTTGCCCCAGAACTCAACATCTTTCTGGTTGCTTGTGTTCAAGTCCATGGCAAGCAAGGCTGAGAAATCATGAACGTCAGAAAATGATTTTGAATAATTCAGGCTGTTTTTAAAATTATATGTTTCAATAAATACCCTTCTTTCGGTTGCGGCAGCGTCTTCATAAAGGATGGTGCCTTCATATTTGTATTCACGCTGGTAAATATTGTTAAGGCCGAAATCAGATTTGAATGAAAGGCCATCAATAATTTTGTATTCTGCATAAACATTCCCAAGAACAGATGCAATATCTGCCAGGTAATCGAGATTGACCCTTTCAGCCACAATATTGGATTTCCCACTTGTTTTGGCTGCAAAAAAGTTTCCTGCTGAATCATAAACGGGCATGATAGGCAGGGAGCGGCTCTGAGCGGTACCCTGGCCACCTGCCCAACTGGTTGGGATCCGGTTAAGAAATGATTTGGTAAAACTTAGATTTCCTCCAAACGAAAGTTTCTCGGATCCTCTGTACGAAACATTGATACGGCCTGTTGCCCTTTTTAAGGCGTCACCTTTTAATATACCTTTTTTGTCATCAAAGGTCCCTCCAACAAAATAACTCAGCGCTTTTGTTCCACCGCTGGCTGATAAGGAAATTGATTGGATGCTTCCTTTTCGTAAAGATTGGCCCACCCAGTCAGTATTTGTTGTGTCAATTATAGCTTTATTTTCTTCATAGGTTTTGTTGGCATCGTAAATACCGAATGGTAGCTGTTGATAAAATGCTTTTTCAGCTTCATCTATTGTCTTATAGGTAGGTTTATCAGAATACAGGTATGAATTATACCAGGCTTCTTTTGCAATGTCAAGATATTCCGGGCCGTCAAGGATTTCCATCCTGTGCGTTACATCCGAGATACCCGTGTAATAATTGACATTGATCTTTGGCTTTCCTTCCTTGCCTTTTTTGGTTGTGATCAATACAACACCATTGGTACTTCGGGCCCCATAAATAGCGGCTGCAGAAGCATCTTTCAGAATTTCTATAGATTCAATATCGTTGGGGTTGATCAGGGAAAGAACATTGGTTTGATCGGGGAACCCGTTGGAGGTAGTATAACTGCCACTAATAATGGGGACACCGTCAACCACATACAGTGGTTGGCTGCTGGCTTTGAGAGAAGATGTTCCCCTAATCCGAACGGTAACTGCACCACTGGTCATACCATTGTCCTGGGTGATCTGTACACCGGGGGCACGGCCCTGCAAGGCAGTTTCAAAAGTAGGCACAGGAATGTTAGCCATTTCTTCGGCCTTTACTTTGGATATTGAACTGGTAATATCTCTTTTCCGTTTGGTCCCATATCCGACAACAACGGTTTCGTCAAGCATCATCATGTCCTCACCCAGTGTGAAATCCACTGTCAGTGTCTGTCCTTTGGTTAGAGTTAAGCTTTTTTCCTTTGAAGCAAACCCCAGGAAGCTTGCCACCAAAGTAACCTGTCCTGCCGGCACTTCAAACTTGTAAGTACCCATAACATCTGAAGCGGTGCCGGTTGTACTGCCTTTTATAATAATGTTGGCACCGGGTAAAATATCCCCGGTTTTTTGGTCGTAAATGGTACCTTTTACGGTGGCATTCTGTGCCATAAGCCCATTCACACATAGTAACAGGAATGATAATATCCCTGAGTAGAGTAAAAACTTTTTCATTTCAACGGTTTTAAATAGTTTTCCACGAATCATATAAGGCTATTTTTTAGCGGGGTAAATTTAAAATTATTTGCCTTAAAAAGCCTGATTTTTTTAGATTAAACTTATATTTGCCGGTTAATAAATTTCGAAAACTAAATCTTAACAAAATGAAGAACTTTACTAAAACCCTATTAAGCATTTTTGGATTAATGCTGATTGCAGGCATGGCTTACAGCCAAATGCCGGATGCAATAACTATCAGTCCGGAAACTGCAACAGCCAACGATGAATTGACCCTGACCCTGAATGTTTCAAAAGCCTGTGTTCCTTCAGGAAAGAACCCTGTTTCCCAGGCTGGCAAAGTATGTATGCACTCAGGTTATGGAGATGTTGCAGGTAATAATTGGCAAAATGTAGTTGATTGGGACAAAACCGGTAAAGACGGTACCAAAACAGAACTGACGGACAATGGTGATGGTACATGGTCTATTACTTTTACCCCCAAAGATTTTTATGGAATTGAAGACGGTGTGGTTGCTACCAAGATCACTTGTGTGTTTAATGGTTGTGACAACTGGGCCAGCGAAGCCAAAGACGATGATGGTTCAGGCGGTTGTACCGACTTTTTAGTCCCGATTAAGTTCACCAATCCCAATCCATCCATTGGTTTTAAAATGAACATGAACAAGCTTATCAAGGCTGGAACACTTGATCCGGGCCTGCACCAGGTATTTGCACAGGTGACAGGATTTGATCCGGTGGAACTCCTTGACCTGGATGCCAACCTCGAAACAGATGGTATCTATGAAGGCATCATGGAGGACACCAACCTGAAAGAAGGAAATGTGGTGGAAGTGAAATTTTATTACGATGATGGAAGTTCAAAAACCTATGAGGATAATCCCCGTTCATTGACACTTGTTGCAGGAAAAAATAACGTGGATGCCTGGTGGAATGACGATCCGTTGAATGTAACTACTTTCCAGGTGGATATGAGTGCACAAATTGCTGCTTCTAAATTTGACCCTGCAAAAGACTATGTAGATATTGCCGGAAGTTTAAACAACTGGGACGGGAAAAACGACCATCTTACCGATATTGGCGGAGGATGGTATGAAGTGAAATTCAGCCTTGAACCCGATTCTACTTATGAATACAAATTCAGGATTAACGGTAGCTGGGGCAATTCTGAATTCCCAGGTGGTGGCCCAAACAGAAAATATACGGCCAGGGCGAAAGATTATACTGTCAAACTTCTCTATGATAACTGGGATCCTTCAAAATGGCCTGTCACCTTTAACTGTAAAATGAGTTATCAGATCAGTGCCGGACATTTTGACCCCAAAAGTGATTTTCTTGATATTGCCGGTAACTTCAACAGTTGGTCCAGCGGTTCGGTATTGACCGATTATGATGGCGACAGCATTTATAGCATTGTAGGTTATGCCGATACCAATAACAAGGTACTGGAGTTCAAATTCCGTTTCAATGGAGATTGGAGTACTTCCGAATTCCCGGGTGGCGGACCTAACAGGTCATTTACCATTATGGATACTGCCGGTGGAAAAACAAACGTATTTACCGCATGGTACAACAATGATGATCCTGCTATTCCTGCTAAACCCATTATTAATGACCTGAAAATCACAGGAGCCACATTTATTGACACTGTACTGACAGTAAGTTATACCTACGAGGATGTTAATGGCGACCCTGAAGGCGCTACTATTATTCAGTGGCTTCGTGCTGACGACATTCAAGGGACTAATGTTATGCCTATTGCAGGAGCAAACAGCAAAACCTATACGCCAACTGTAGATGACAATCACAAGGCTTTGGGTGCTGTGGTTATACCCGTTGCAGCTTCGGGCGATTCTACCACCATGGTTGGAGACTCATTCCTGGTAATTGCAGGCATGGTTGTATCAGCAAGTTTAAATGAATCCTCATTCGCCCGGATTTTGATCTATCCAAACCCGGCCGACAAATACATTACTGTTGACAACACGGCAGACCTGACATCAATCGAATTGTATGACCTGATGGGTAAAAAAGTCCGCCAGGTAGAAAATATTGATGTAAACCGCGTTGAGATTGGTACTGCCAACCTCAAAACCGGTGTTTACCTGCTTATCCTCCGAAACAAGGAAAGTGCATTTACTTATAAAATGATCATTAAGTAACAGGTTCCACATTAAATAAAAAAGCTGTCTTCGGGCAGCTTTTTTTTTACCCGATGGTCAATTAGAGAAAATATTTCTTTGCGAAAAAAACAATTGTTAGAAAAATAACTCAAATTTGTAGTTACCTTTTTAGATAAGACATACCAAACCACCGAATTTAACAGATGGTACAAAGATATTCTGACAGGATTATCCTCGAGACACTGAGGGGAGGAGATAAAAAGAAGGAGGATAAAATCCTTAAATATCTTTACCAAAAATGTTTTCCGATGGCTTTGTTTTACGTCAAGAAATATAGCGGCACTTACCTGGATGCCAAAGATGTTTTCCACGAGACCATTGTGGCTTTTTATGAAAGTGTAAAACAAAACAGGTTCAGAGGAGACTCAAGTATAGATACTTATCTTTATTCCATCATTAAAAATAAATGGATCACGCAAGTCAGGCGAAGAAGAAAAGCAGGTGAACTAAATGTTGAAGTACCCACGGAAAGCGATTATGATAATACCATTGACAGGCAGATCATGAATCTGGATTTCAGCAACAAGGATGACCATTTACGCGACCTTGTCAGGGAATGCATGGAAAAGCTTGGGGATAGATGCCGTGAACTTTTAACATTGCAATATTATGAAGGCTGTTCGATGGATGAAATAACAGCAATTATGGGTTTTAAAAATTCCGATTCTGCAAAAACTCAGAAATATAAATGCCTGCAGAAAATGATTTCCATTGTGAACAGAAATAATGAACTCAGAATTAAATTACAGGCTTTAAGATGAACAATATAAACGATATTGAATTAATTGACAGATTCTTTGGGAACGCACCTGACGATGCTGTAATCAAAGAATTCGAAAAAAGAATGGCTGCAGACAAAGGCTTTCAACAGCTTGTTGAAGAATTTAAGCTGACAACAGAAGTCATAAAAATGAATGCCCGGATGACCAATCTATCAAGGGTTGAAGGTATTGGGAAATCGCTTTCAAAACCATTTTATAACCGTAATTGGTTTAAGGCTTCCGTGATCGCAGTGATCCTTGTTGCCACAGCCACAATTCTATTTTGGCCTGACCGGACAGAAAAAAATGACAACCAGGCTGATACATCTCCAGTTATACAAGAACAACCAACCGGCATGGGGGCCAATGAACCCGTTATAAGCAACAAACCGGCAACAGGAAACTCACTAACAGAAAGTGTTGAATCAGCGACCTTTGAAAATGATGCTGTTCAAACCGGGAATGATAACCCTGTAAATTTACCCCCAACCCATACATCCCCTACATCCGTTTCGGCAACTCAACCTTCCTTACAGGCTGATGCAGGTTTAGTCAGGCAAGGACTCCAGGGCACACCCGAAATCAATTTCACAGCTGATTTAACATCCGGTTGTGGTACATTGACCGTGCATTTCTTTGATTCCATTTCTGCAATAGCTATCAGGAGCATTTTGTGGGATTTTGGTGATGGTAAATCATCGGCATTGCATCATCCGGAACATACCTATTCGGAGCCTGGAAGCTATTCCGTTTCCCTGACGGCAACCACGGCAGACGGACAGTCGTTTACCGAAAAAAGGAATAACCTCATTAAGGTTCATGCTTCACCCGTGGCAACATTCAGCGTAACACCTGGAAAAGCGATTCTATCCAATGCCACCATGGAATTTACCAATGAATCAAAAAACAATACGTCAAAGACTTTTTATGCCTGGGATTTCGGTGATCATTCTACGGTTTCGAAGAAAAAATCACCCAGCCATATATACTTGGATACCGGCCGTTTTATGGTGACACTAACAGTAAGGAATGAATACAAATGCCAGGATGAATACCGGAAAAGCGTGGTGGTACTTGAAGATGTTAAAGTGTTTATTCCTGATATTTTCAGGCCAGACAATGCCCATGCATCAGTCAATTCAAAATTTAAAGTGGTTGCTTCGGGCATTACCGAATTCCATCTCTATATTTTCGACAGAAAGGGAACCCTGTTCTATGAGTCGGATGATTATGACTCCCATGGCTGGGATGGAAATTCCGTTTATGGAATGGCCCCGGTAGGGAGCTATGTGTACAAGCTCAAGGTTAAAGGCCGTGATGGTAATTACTACGATTTCAACGGAGTAGTTAACCTCATCAGGTAAGGCTAATTCCGGCTGAACTTGTTATAAAGGAAGAGTAGCTGTTTTAAAAGTCGGGAATAGGTTTAATACATATTTTATAATTGTCCGTTCCTTTTATTATTTGACACCCGAAGTCAACAATCAGGTAGGGAACTGAAACAAATAAAAAGAACAAGCCAGGATGTGCAAAACGCCAGAAATGGTTGAACGTTCCCCTTAAAATCCCTTACCTTTGAAAGTTTATTATCGATCATGATTGTCATTGGAATTACAGGAACATTAGGTGCCGGAAAAGGAACTGTTGTAGAATACCTGAAAGATAAGTTTAATTTCAGTCATTATTCAGTCAGGGGATACCTGATTGATGAAATAAACCGCAGAAACATGCCTGTCAATCGTGATAGTATGGTGGTTGTAGCCAATGATTTAAGGGCCAGGCACAATCCTGCATTCATCATCGAAGAACTCTATCATCAGGCAGTAAGGAAAAACAACAATTGCATTATTGAAAGTATCCGGACAACAGGGGAGGTAGAAGCACTCAGGACAAAACCTCATTTTCACCTGCTTGCTGTGGACGCTGAGCCTGAATTAAGATATCAGCGGATACACGCCCGCAAGTCTGAAACGGATATGATCTCTTACGAAGAGTTTTTACAGAATGAAAAGAGGGAGATGACAGCCCATGATCCGGGTAAACAAAATTTATCCAAATGTATTGAATTGGCAGATTATAAATTGTTGAACAACTCAACAGTAGAAAATTTTTACAAGCAAATCGAACAGTGGTTAAAACAAATCGGAATTTATGACAGAAGTGAATAACGGACGACCCTCCTGGGATGAATATTTTATTGACATTGCCCGCAGCGTAGCCACCCGTGCTACCTGTGACCGCGGGCGTTCAGGTTGTGTCATTGTCAAAGACCGTCAAATCCTGGTGACAGGATATGTGGGATCACCCCGTGGCTTACCTCACTGTGATGAAGTTGGGCACCAGATGAAAAAAGTAGTACATGAGGATGGCCATGTTACGCAGCATTGTGTGCGTACTGTCCATGCCGAGCAAAATGCCATTACCCAGGCTGCACGGCTTGGTATCGGTATTGAAGGTGCCACTCTTTATTGCAAAATGACCCCCTGCCGTACCTGTGCTATGCTTATTATTAACTGTGGTATCAGCCGTGTTGTTTGCGAAAAGAAATATCACGCAGGTGCTGAGTCGGAGGAAATGTTTAAACAAGCCGGTATAACATTAGAGTTCTTCAACGAGGATATTGAGCAATACACCAATCAATAATCACTTACCCTGTTTTTGCGAAAGCTTGTTGATCTTTTTCCTGAGTTTGTAGAACTTTTCGGTAAAAGTTTTCATGTGCTCACGGTTTTTTTTATGCCCCAGGTCATCGATAGGTGCTATTGCACCCATTTCAGCAAACTCTTCCAAAAATAATTCATGGACTTTGATAGTGCCTTCCAAATCATTTAACAAACGGGAATTATGTTTGATATGATTTTTGTACTTGATCACTTTCCTGGCTACAGCATCATCAGTTTGGGTGTTGATCCTTTCAAGTGATTCAGCCAATGATTTTAAATCTGTTTTCCAATTGTTGATCTGCTCCTTCCATATTGAGTGATCCGATGTCATGGTCTCATGGCTAACCCTGTTCATAGTCGATTCAATTTATCATGTCCAAGATACGATATTTACGGATGTGAAACAATTTTTTTCAGTATAATTTTCCAGCCCTGATAAAATAATATCTTCAACGGTTGATTTGGTGTAGTTAATTATCTTTGTGCCATAATGAAATCTCGGCTAATAATTTTTAATAGCTTCGTGTGAATTTTTTACGGTTTTTAATCAGCAGGGCATTTTGGATCAATGTAGCAATATTTATTGTTATTGTGTTGGGTATGTATTTTGGTGTTTTGTACCTCCTGTCAAGTTATACCCAGCATGGTGAATCGCTAACGGTTCCAGATATAAAAGGGTTTACCCTGCGACAGGTTGAGGATATGTGCAACGAAAGAAATTTGAAATACAAAGTAACTGACTCCATGTATATGCCGGGTGTGCCTTATTTTACGGTAGTTGAGCAAATGCCCAAAGCCAACAACAAGGTCAAACAAAACCGGACTATTTACCTGAAAATAAGTTCTGACAAACCACCGAAAACCCACTTACCCAATCTGAATGATGTCTCACTCCGGCAGGCAATCAGTATTTTACAAAGTAGTGGATTTAAAGTCGGGGAATTGGAATATGTACCTGACATTGCGCAAAACCAGGTGGTGAAAGTAAAAAAAGACGGGCGAGTGCTTGAACCGGGAGTATATTTAAAAAAAGGTTCTACCATTGACCTTGTTTTAGGTGACGGACTTTCAACAAAAAAAGTCAGGATTCCTGACCTTCGCGGGCTAACCTACGATGAAGCCATGTTTGCCCTGACAGGTTATGGGTTTAATATTGGAGCTACTATTTTTGATCCGGAGGTAGAAGACAGCAGTATGGCAATAATCCATAAACAGATTCCGTTACCTGACCCTGATGTAAAAATAGCCCAGGGCGAATCTATTGACCTTTGGCTGACTACAGAAGAAAAATTCAAAGCATTGAAAATTGACATTGACAAGTCATTGCAGGATAGTTTAAGAAGAGCAAAAACCCAGACTGATGAGGAAAGAAATGATCAATAAAAACAGAGTCCTGACAATACTATTTACTGCTTTTTGTGTTATTTCGCTTTACGCTCAAAAAGAAGAAACCAGACCGTTGTATTCCAACCCGGTTTTAACACAAAAAACAATTAAAACACCTGAAGCAAATTACCGTTCCTACCGGGCTGCTGACACCAATGACCTCAGCAAACCGTTTTTTGATGACTTTACCAATTTTGGTGATTATCCTGTTGATAGCCTTTGGCTTGATTCCAGTGTTTTGGTCACCCGCTCTTTTGCCTGGCAGCCACCCAGCTTAGGTGTTGCTGTTTTTGACGGGCTGAATAAATACGGAATGCCATACAATCCCGGAATTGTAAATTCCAAAGACAAAATTGCCGACAAGCTAACTTCTGTTCCTATTGATTTCAGGTACTATGATGAATCCGATTCCATCTATCTCAGCTTTTACTATCAGCCACAGGGCCTGGGCGATGAACCGGAAAGTTACGATTCGTTTGCCCTCGAAATAAAACCTGTCAGGCTTTGGAAAAATACTTACTGGGACTCCATTGCCTGGTACAGGATATGGGTCGTAAAAGGTACCAGCCTGGTAGATTTTAAGCAGGTGATCCTTCCAATACCAAGATACCTGATATCCGGAACTGATACACTGGCCAATTTCTACCACAAGGCCTTTCAGTTCAGGTTTATCAACTACGCCAACCTGGCCGGCAATGTCGACCACTGGCTGCTTGATTATGTATACCTGGCAAAAGGAAGAAATTATAATGATATTTATTCGCAGGATCTGGCCGTGGTTGAACCTCCGGCTTCCCTGCTGAAAGATTATTATTCTGTTCCCTGGAATCATTTACAGGCCAATCATTCGCTGATGGTGGATGAACTGAATGTTAAAATAAGAAACCTGTACGACCAACCCCTTAAAGCCAGGGGCGGCTATGAAGCATGGGATACTTTCGACAATGACAAATTATTGTTCAACGACAATGCAAACAGCCAGGATATTTATTCTGTCCTGACATTCCCCGTACTGTCGGATGTAACATCTGAGTTTAAATTCAACAAGGTTAGCGGTTTTGAGAAATTTGCCGTTTCGTACCAGGTAGCCAATTATAACTTTGCTGCCGATGCACACTGGGCCAATAATTATGGTAAGGCTTACCAGGAATTTTCCAACTACTATGCCTACGATGATGGAATACCTGAAAAAGGTTATGGGATCATCAATGCTGTTCATTCAAAAGTGGCCATCAAATTCAGGCTTTCAGACAATGCACCAGGTACAGATTCCCTGCGAGGATTGATGATATTTTTCAACCAGTCGGACGATACCAGGATGCGCATGCCTTTTACCCTGAACGTTTGGAACGAATATAAAGAAAACCCGGTTTATTCGCGCGATACCATTACACCTATGATTGACAACAGTGTGCTGAACCGGTACATTTATTACGAATTTGATTCAGCCATTTCAGTCAACCAGACATTTTATGTAGGCTGGGAACAATTCTCCGATTTTTTCTTCAATGTAGGCCTCGATATGAATTATTACAGGTTGCTGGGCGACAGTAGTGCAGCCACTCCCAATCCGAACCTGTATTATTATGTCAATGGCGGCTGGAGAAAATCAGGCCAGGCAGGTGCACTTATGATCAGGCCGGTTTTTAGTGACAAACCGGTTTCAACAGCTATAGTTAAAACAGCCAGGCCGGAACTTGAATCTTTTGTATTCCCTAACCCGGCAAAAAACACCATCACCATTTTGGTCAATCAAAAAAGTAAAACACGGCTTGACATTATTTCCTTGCAGGGACAAGTGGTTCAATCGTTTGATTTTTACTTAAGACTTCAGGCAGATGTATCCGGATTGAACAGAGGTATTTACATTTTAAGGTTTACCAATGGTCAGTCCACTCAGATTAATAAATTAGTAATAGAATAATCATGACAGACAAAGCTAAAGTGGCCATTATAATGGGGTCGGATTCCGATCTGAAGATCATGAAAGACGCTGCCATGGTACTTGAGGATTTCGACATTCCTTTTTACATGGATATTATGTCGGCTCACCGTACACCGGAAATTGCCGCTGAATTTTCATCCAATGCCCATAAAAACGGGATTAAAGTTATTATTGCTGCTGCCGGCCTTGCTGCGCATCTTGCCGGAGCTATTGCCGGGCATTCGCCATTACCGGTAATCGGAGTCCCCATTGCCGGTGGAAAACTCCAGGGCATTGATTCACTTTTAAGCACGGTCCAAATGCCTCCGGGTGTACCCGTTGCTACGGTAGCCGTAAACGGTGCAAAAAATGCAGCCCTGCTCGCTATACAAATGCTGGCAACAGGTGATGATAACTTGCTGCAAAAGTTCATTGATTTCAAAGAGGCCCAGGCAGTTAAGGTCAGGCAGAAATCGGACAAGCTTAAGCAAGATGGCTGGAAAACCCGGTTGGATTAATCCTCACGGCAAAAATAAACCTCTTGACAGGTCAGTCCGCACAAGAGGTTTTGTAAATCAAAGAAAATTTAGTTGCCGGATCAGATCTCGTCTGTCTCAACAACTTTAGCTAACAAATCAGCATAGGGGATGGAAAGGTATTTCCCTCCATCGAATTCAATTTCGGTTCCTGCGTATTGCTTATAATAAACAACATCATTAACTGCAATTTCGTAATCTTCAATGTTACCAATGGCTACTACCCTGGCATGTTGGGGCTTTTCTTTTGCCGAGTCGGGAATAATGATCCCTCCACTGGTCTTTTGTTCTTTGTTTTCTTCTGTCAGGTTTAAAAGTACATTCTGGTTTAATGGTTGTAATTCTTTCATAATGATTAATATTTAAAGTGTGTTACCGTTTATTCCTAATAAATTATTTATTCGGGTTTTATCAAACCCAACAATGACCTGTCCGTTGATTACTGTTTGCGGAACTCCCTGTTGTCCACTTAGCCTGACCATTTCGGCAGCGGCATTCTGATCGCGGCTGACATCCATGTCGGTAAATCGAATATGGTTTTTCCTGAAATAAGATTTCAGTGTGTTGCACCAGCTACAAGTTGGAGTAGAATACACCGTTACCTGTGGCTGTGGTTTTTCAGGTGTACCTGCAGCATAGATTTGCAGATTTTCAAAGAAGGCATTATAAAATCCAGGGTTATTGCAGCCCTTCACGACATTCCTGAACCTGCCGTTTTCAAATTCAAGGAGTGACGGAGCTGAATTGATCCCGTACAGGGTGTGTACATCTTTCACTTTGTTCACATCTACCAGGAAAAGTTCAAAATCTGTTTCTTCTTTTCTTGAATCCCTGATTCCTTTTAATGCACATTCGCTGCTGTCAGCTCCGCTTTTATAAATAAGCACGAATGCCCTTTGTTTGTCCTTTATTTTTTCCATGAGCTCCGACTGGCTGTCAATGTTTGTCAATTTCATGATCCTGATTTTTTTTCTGCAGAATTTATCAAAGTCAATGCCGATTGACCTGGTGAAAATATGACAGGAAAAGGCTGACATTTTTGAGTTTTTTGTTTAATTGTTTCATCATTAATTAAAACTTATAACAATCCTGTTTTTTGTGGAACCGAGTCCGAATGAACCACGGAATAAGCCAATACTTACATTTTTTATTCAAATACAGAATGCCTGATCAACTAAAAATGGCTCCTGATGGCAGCAATAGGGTCCATCCTGCTGGCACGGAATGCCGGGACAAATCCTGCCACAAGGCCTATCACAGTGGATAATGAAATCCCGATTAATACATTTTTTGCAGTCAGGATCAAATGAATATCATCCTGGGAAGCATTGATGGCCAGAATACCAATAATGATCAGTGTTAATCCGGCAATGCCACCCATCAGGCACAGGATAATGGCTTCACCGAGAAACTGGCCAAGTATAAATATCCGTGGTGAGCCCAGTGCTTTTTCAATCCCTATTAAAAATGTTCTTTCCCTCACTGAAACAAACATAATATTGGCCGTGCCAAATCCACCGACAAGGATGGAAAAAGCTGCAATGATCCATCCCACAATGCTGAGGCTGCGGAAAATATCATTGAGTTTGTCATTGATAAAACTTGCGCGGTTCAAAGCAAAATTATCTTCGTCCCTGGGGGATAGCTTCCTGATCGAGCGCATGACACCATGAACTTCTTCTTCCACTTCATCTTCAGAAAAATGCTCTTTTCCCTTTACTTTGATGGCAACGTCAAGGTGATTCATGGATGATCCGTACAGGTAGCGTCCCTGGTTGAATGGCAGGTAAACGCTTTTGTCAATATTGTTGATGTTGATAGAGGAATTTCCCTGCTTGTCAAGCACACCTACTACCGTAAACTTTCGCCCCAGGAGCTTAATTTCTTGTCCAATTGCATCTTTGGAGGGGAAAAGGCTTTCCTTGATCTTTTTTCCGATGATAATCCTGGCAACACCGGTTTTGAATTCCTGAGGTGAAAAGTATCTTCCTTCAAGAAAAGTAAAGTCAAAAACCCGGTTGTAATCTTCGGAAATGAAATTGACTGAAATATTGGATTCCTTTTCTTTTTGGGTGGATATGGTCTTTCCGTATGTAGCAGAGATCATGGCAATGGCCTCATAGTTTTTCATGCGCTTTTGCAAAACACGCATTTCATTATAATCAGGGTTGGGCCTGTTAATGAATTTCCACCAGGGGTAGTCGTTGTCGAACAACCAGGGCCACTTTTGCACATAGATAACCCCTCCACCCAATTGCGAAACAGAATTTTTAATATTTATTTTTAAGGAATCCACAAAGGTGAGCAAGGCGATAATGGTAAAAATACCAATGATAATGGCCAGGGTGGATAGCAGGGTGCGCAGCAAATTATTCCTCAGCCCTGACAGGGCAAAATTCAGGCTCTCCCTTAATATAGCAGTTAACTGCGACCAACGAAGCATAGTCAATCATTTGATATACAAATGTAGCTAATAGATCGAATAACAGAGTATAGACATTAGACAAAATACATAAGAGGCTTTATAATTCCCCTCATCTTTAGGACATGAATATTCAATGGTTAAGTTAGCCTCACAAAGGGTTTTCAACATTTCAATTTGCAGGTTAATGTCCTTAGTATTATCTTTATTTTTCAAAATTCTTCTCAAATTCGAGCCTCTGCATTTGTAAATATTTTTCTTTTTAATTTCCATTCGCTTTCCATTTTATTACTTTTGCGGCAAAATAAATCTTTTCAATATGGCAAAATTAGGTCAGTTTGCTTTTAATTTACCTGAACAATTAATATCCAACCAACCTGCCATTTACAGGGATGAATCAAGGTTGATGGTGGTAAATCGCGACAATGGAAATATTGAGCATAAGAAGTTCAAAGACATTGTTGAATACTACGATGAAGGTGATATTGTGGTGGTAAACAACAGCAAAGTTTTTCCTGCCCGCCTGATTGGTATCAAAGAAAAAACCGGAGCCCAGATTGAAGTGTTTCTATTGAGGGAACTCAACGAAGAAAACCTGCTTTGGGACGTAGTGGTTGACCCGGCAAGGAAAGTACGAATTGGCAATAAACTTATCTTTGGTGAGGAAGGTGGTGATATGCTGGTTGCTGAAGTCATTGACAATACCACATCAAAAGGCCGTACCATCCGCTTTTATTTTGACGGCTCACATGAAGAATTTCAAAGGACACTTTACATTCTTGGCAATACACCGTTGCCCAAATACATGAACAGGGAACCGATGCCGGAGGATGAAGAAAACTACCAGACTATTTTTGCCAAGAATAAAGGTTCTATTGCAGCCCCGGCAGCAGGAATACATTTTAGCAAGGAAGTGCTGAAATGGTTTGAGATCAAGGGAATTGAATTAACAGATGTTACCCTGCATATCGGCCTTGCCTCTTTCCGTGGAATTGAAGTGGAAGACCTGTCGAAACATAAAATGGAATCGGAGAATTTTGTCATTGGTAGCGAAGCATCAAAAATGGTGAACAGGGCAATTGATAACAAGAAAAAAGTATGTGCCATTGGTACTTCTACGCTAAGGGCAATCGAGTCCTCTGTTTCAACTACCAATAGGTTATTGCCCATGGAAGGATGGACAGAGAAATTTATTTTTCCTCCTTTCGATTTTAAGATCGCTAGTTCGCTGGTCACTAATTTTCATGCACCAAAATCACCGTTTTACATTTCCGCAGCAGCGTTTGGTGGTTTGGAATTAATAAAACATGCTTATCAGGTAGCTATTAAGGAAAAATACAGGTTTATGGATTATGGTGATGTTATGATGATCATTTGATTTTCTTTAATGCCCCTGTAGGTAATTTTCCGTTGTTCTGTTTTTGCTTGAAACAGAATATATTACTCTGGTTTTAAGGGTAAAAAATTAATTATCCAAAAGGCTTGGTTATTTAATAAAAATGAAATTAAATTTGCGCTTCCTAAAAAATTTAGGAGAAAAGGAGGATTTTGAAAAATAATGGACGAGAAACAAAAAGATCTTAATCAAAACGAAGAGATCAAGGAAACAGAAACAAATCAAACCCCCACAGATCAAAACCAGGAAACACAGGAAGTAACTTCAGATGCCGAAGACAAGAAGGAATCAGTTGACGAGAAAGTTAAAACTGATCCGGAAACAGTACAGGAAGAAGTGAAACCGGAAGTGCCTGCTGAAGAAACTGTGGAAGAACCTAACGTAGAAGAGAAGGCTGAAGCTGAGGCTTTAGAAAGCGAAAAAGCAGAAGAAACAACTGCTAAGGTTGAAGAAACTACTGAAACTGCTGAGGTTGAAGAAACTACTGAAGCTGTTGAGGTTGAAGAAACTACTGAAGCTGTAGAAGTGGAAGATACTGCTGAAACTGCTGAGGTTGAAGAAACTGCTGAAACTGTTGAGGTTGAAGAAACTACTGAAGTTGCTGAGGTTG
>CAZVAY010000013.1:17227-19553 GCA_964625265.1 uncultured Sphingobacteriales bacterium
TGCTGAGGTTGTTGAAGAAAAACCGGAAACAATTGTTGCTGAAACGGAAGAATTCGACTGGGACGAGTTTGAAAAAGAAAACAAGGATGAGTATAGCGCTGAAGAAAGAAAAGAACTTGAAGCGCTTTATACACAAACCTTATCTGTGATCAAAGACCATGAGTTGGTTAATGCCAGGGTGGTAAACATTACCGAAAAAGATGTTGTCCTGAACATTGGATATAAATCTGACGGATTAATTCCACTGGCAGAATTTAAAAGCTTACCTGACCTGAAAATTGGTGATGAAGTTGAAGTCATGGTTGAATCGACCGAAGGAAAAGATGGTCAGATTATCATGTCTCACAAAAAAGCCATTGCTGAAAGTGCATGGAAAAAGATTGTGGATGCCCATGACTCATCAGAAATCGTTCAGGGTTACATCAAAGACCGCACAAAAGGCGGAATGGTCGTTGACCTGTTTGGGCTCGATTCATTCCTGCCGGGTTCCCAACTCGATATCAAACCTGTCCAGGATTATGATGCTTACGTGGGCACTACCATGGACCTTAAAGTGGTGAAACTCAATACTGCTTTCAGGAATATTGTTGTGTCACACAAAGCTATTATCGAACAGGATATTGAGCAGCAGCGTCATAAAATATTGTCCAAGCTGGAAAAAGGACAGGTACTCGAAGGTATTGTTAAAAACCTGACATCTTTCGGTGTATTTGTTGACCTTGGCGGTGTTGACGGATTGGTCCACATCACAGATGTATCATGGGGCCGTATCAACCATCCCAATGAACTATTGGAAATAGGGGATAAGATCAAGGTCGTTGTACTGGATTATGACGAAGGCAAAAAACGAATTTCCCTTGGTATGAAGCAGCTTACCCAGCATCCATGGGAAACTCTTCCTGAGGATATTGTTGAGGCTAGTGTACTGAAAGGTAAAGTAGTTAATATCGAAGATTACGGTGCTTTTGTTGAAATCTATCCCGGTGTTGAGGGGCTGGTCCACGTTTCTGAAATGACCTGGTCACAACATCTGAAAGCTCCTTCTGATTATGTATCGCTTAACCAGGAGGTTGAAGTTAAAGTGTTGAGTATTGAAAGAGAAGAAAGGAAACTCTCTTTGGGCATCAAACAATTAACAGTTGACCCATGGGAAAAAGTTCCGAAAGATTACAGTGTTGGAAGCAAGCACAAAGCTGTGGTGAAAAACATTACCAATTTTGGATTGTTTGTCGAACTTGAAGAAGGTATTGATGGTCTTATACATATTTCTGACCTTTCATGGATCAAAAAATTCAACCATCCTTCTGAATTCATCAAAACAGGTGAAGAGATAGAATGTGTTGTACTGGAATTGGATGAAGAAAACAGGAGGTTAAGCCTTGGACACAAACAAATTGAAGAAGATCCATGGGAAACCTTTGAATCAGTCTTTGTTGTAAGTTCAGTTCATGAAGGTTCTATACGCAAATTAGACGATAAAGGTGCAGTAATTATGCTGCCGTACAACCTGGAAGGATATTGTCCAGCCAAGCATTTACAGAAAGAAGACAATACCAAAGTTGCAGTTGATGAAGTTCTTAAGTTCAAAGTGATCGAATTTGATAGGTCTAATCATAAAATCATTGTTTCTCATTCGAGACTCTGGAAAGATGAGTTGAAAATAAAAGACGGTGATGAAAAGGCCATTAAGAAGAAGCAGGCTGAGAAAACCCGCAGGGCTATCAGCCAGGTTCGGTCAAGTGTCAAAAAAGCTACTCTTGGAAGTGAATTTGACGAATTGAAGGAATTGAAGGAGAAGATGGTTGCCGATGAGAAGAAATCAACAACAAAGAAGAAAACCACTAAAAAGGACGAAGATAAAGAGTCTGAATAGTTTTCTTTTTTAATCTGAAAGTAAAAGGTTGTCTTTGGACAGCCTTTTTTTATGATTCTTTTTTACCCGCAAAGAAGTAATTTAACAGCGAGATGGTCAATGTGAATACAACAGTGGATATAATAAGCTCTACCCAATCAAAATTCTGGTTATAAAAATGTATGAGCCCGGTGACTAAAGCATATACAGTTGCCATTAACAATGCCTGCCACAAAGTTTTTTTAATTTTGTTATTCATCATTATTATTCCTGGTACCCCTAAATCCGCAAGTTGAAAATGTTGTTGTTCAAAGATAATTAATAATTATCGGGTTTTTGAACAAGATTTTGAAAACATTTTACATGGTTAAGAGATTTTACGTCCCATCAGAGTCCCTTGCAGGAGACTCTGCTGAGACAAAGAATTCCGTGTAGTTCCGTGTCGTACCTACGGCACTTTGTTCCCTTGGGCAT
>CAZVAY010000014.1:0-18666 GCA_964625265.1 uncultured Sphingobacteriales bacterium
ACTCTGCAAAAATCTAAATGATACCTCAGGATTTAAATCAGAATCTATAGCATTGATTAGGAAGTATATTATAGGTAACGGTAATACCTGAAAAGTAATACCAGTCCAGTTTTGTCGGATCACCTCTGTCATCAGAAGGTCCATAATCAACCGGCTCACCTAAAATAATATCACTCCTGTTTGCAAGAGCAGCTGACACATAACCATGAGCAGCAGTAATAACTTCTTTTTCAACATACGTCATGCTTACATCATCAAGATAATCAGTAAAAGTGGAGCGTGCTCCGATTTCAAATCCAACGTTCCAATATCTGTTGATAGCATACTTCCAGCCCATTCCAAATGGGAGACTAACCTGGGTTAATGCATATTTTAAACGGTCATTATATTTCGTGGTTCCCTGGCCTTCTGTACCTAAAGGTTGAAGTTCATACCAGGTATCTTTGTATAGTGCTTTTGGATTAAATCTGAATACTGATAATCCGCCAAACAGATATGGAGTGTTTTTATATCGTGGATGTCCTGCTTTATATCCTCTAAGATTGATCTCTCCCTGCAAACCGATATCCAACATAGTAGACTTGAAACTCAGATTCCGAACCTGACGGTCATAGACTTTTGAATTGGCATCATTTCCCGAAATCTCTCCATAATATATGTTTCCTTTTACAGTAAACCACTGACTTACGTTGTATCTAACAATCCCTCCATAGGAAGGATGAATTTCCTTCACATCAATAAAACCTACTGTCAAATCTCCGGAATAATGAGATTCCCCACCAAAAAGGCCAACCTCCCAATATTGCGAATACGAAAATAATGGTATTATCGTGAGAACGATTAATACTATTCTCCTGATATTCACTATCATTTAGGGTTATTTAATTTTTCGATTAGAAGCAGAAACAGGTGTTCTTTCTGAAAGTCTTTGTTATTGTAAAACCAAGCCACATGTACATATCGTCTGCCTGTGGATTTCCACGGTTGGAACCGATTCCTCTAACCGGAACATAGTTTCCATTAACCCATGTGCCTTGACGGTCAGACAATTGAGCAGCAATGCCGTCTGTCCCTCCATCCAGGAGTGAAAAATCGGGATAAACACCTCCAACATCATCAAGATGATCAGTAAATGTTTTATTTTGCTGCACAAAAATCCCAATATTCCAAAGATAGAGGTTTAATGCACGGCTGCTTGTTGGCCTGCGGAAACTGAACTTAATGCCAAAACCATAAGGTATTGATATTTGAGTTAAAGAATACTTGGGCTCGTACCCAGGAAGTCCTTGTCCTTCAGTACCTAATGGCTGCAACTCATATAAAGTTCCATTTAAATCAGCTTTGGGATTGAATTTATAAGCACTGATACCACCAAATACATAGGGTGACCAGAACCTAACCCTGTTGCCTGAAATAAAAGGTAAAATATTATATTCAACCTGAGCTGTAAATTCCATTAAATCTGATTGAAAAGATAAGTGGCGACCAGCAGTATTTGTCAATGATGCACTTTTATTATTATCTGATCCACTGATCTTACCGTAATATACTGCCCCCTTAAAATTAATTTTAGGGCTAAAATAGTACCTGTAAATACCTCCCAGATTATATTTTGTTTCACTCCATGTAACGTGCGTATAGGTTAGGTCGCCAAGATATTGGGCAGCACCTAAAACGATACCGGCTTCATGATCTTGAGCGATTACTTTATTCCCATTCAGGCTGAATAGAAAAGAAAAAATTATTAATAAGGCTAATTTTCTCATGTTACAGTCTTTAATTAAATTTATTTGTACGCAAATATAGATTACTTATTTTACTTACACAAAATTAAAACTTTTTTCAATAAAAACTAAATATTCCTTTTATCTCTGCCCCACATTAGTTTTTCCCTAAGTATAGAGCTAAAATTCTGATCGTTAAATCTTATCGTTTTCAAATAAAAACCTGCTTTTTTTATAGTTATGTTTACATCGTCTCCAACAATTTCATAACGGGAATCCAACGATACAAGATATTTTTTTTCTTTCCCCCTGATTTTAAAAGATATTTTTAGATTATCAGGGACTACAACGGGTCTGACATTTAAATTATGAGGGGCCACAGCCGTAATAATGAAATTATTTGATTCAGGGAATACAATTGGGCCACCACAACTAAGGGAATAGGCTGTTGAACCTGTTGGGGTTGAAACAATGATCCCATCGCCCCAATAGGTATTTAATAACTCACCATCAAGGAAAGTTGAAATGGTTGTAAGTGAAGAATTATCTCTTTTATGAATTGTAAAATCATTTAAGGCAATATTCTCATCCCTAAATGCATTATTGTCTGTAACTAATTCAATGATACTCCTTTCTTCAAGCTGGTACTGCTTATTGATTAATTTCGAAACAATCTCCTGTATTTTATTGATAGGATTATTGGATAGAAAACCCAAACGGCCCAGATTTAATCCAAGTACAGGAATCTGACTGTTTTTTAAAAACAATATAGTGTTAAGAAGTGTTCCATCTCCTCCGATACTTATTAAAAAGTCTGGTTTATAATCTATGAAACTTGCCGAATCGTAGTAATAACCTTTGAAAAACTTACTTTCTTCAAATTTTTCAGCAAATTTCCCTTCATCCTTAAAGGCAACAAATTCAATGTCATTTTCAATAAAATTATTAATTATTGAAATTAATACATCTAAAATCTCCTTTTTATTACTTGCTATGTAAAGCCCGATTCTCATATATCTTCATTATTGTAAGTTTCAAAATTACCTAAATTAATGGCACTTAACCGACTTTCTGCATCCAATAATTCAATAATTCGGTAAATTTGTGTTTTTAAAATAAAATATTCATGTCGACTGCCCAAAAGGTTATCGTTCCTAAAGAAGAAAAATTTATTGACATTGAAAAAGTAATTGCCAGTAAAAATCCTCATTTACTTAAAGTACTTCCTGGGTTTATTTTAAATTATATAAAAAACATCCTTCATAATGATGAAATAAACAAGGCTGTATTTAAACATAAAGATAATTATGGGCTCGAATTTGTAGGTGCTGTTCTTGATGATTTTGGATTGATCAGAAAACTTCACGGATCACACAATTTACCTTCATCAAATAAAATAATTATCGCATCTAATCACCCGTTAGGTGGCCCCGATGGATTGGCACTTATGGATGTTGTCGGGAAGTACAAAAAAAAAATGAAATTTATAGTAAACGATATTCTTTTAAATATTGAGAATTTGAAGGATCTTTTCATCCCTGTTAATAAACATGGTAGTAATCCTAAAGATGCTGTTAAGTTAATGGATGAAATATACTCTTCTGAAAATGTAGTACTAACTTTCCCTTTTGGATTGGTGTCGAGGAAAAGAAGTGGCACCATACAAGACTTGGTTTGGCATAAAAACTTTGTTTCAAAAGCCAAAAAATACCAACGTAATATTGTACCTGTCTATATCAGTGGACGAAATTCAAATTTCTTCTACAACCTGGCAAATCTGAGAAAAGCATTAAAGATAAAAGCTAATATTGAAATGTTTTTTTTGCCAAACGAAATGTTCAAGCAAGCTGGAAAAGATATTAATATTTACATTGGAAAAGAAATCTCCTGGCAAACATTTGATCACGAATACACTGATGCACAGTGGGCAGAAAAACTGCGTAAATTTGTTTATCATATCCCTGATAATATTAATGCAGAATTTAACCCTAACTATAATGACTGACAGCTATGAAAAAAATCATTGAACCTGTTGAGAAATCTATTCTTGAATCCGAATTGACAGATGATAAATTTTTAAGAACCACTAATAATGGTAATAATGAGATTTATATTGTTACTGCCCATAATTCTCCTAATGTTATGCGTGAAATTGGAAGATTGAGGGAGATCAGTTTCAGGGATGCCGGTGGTGGTACTGGCTTGCCTGAAGATATTGACGAATTTGATACAATGGAAAACCCATATAAACAACTTATTGTTTGGGACCCAAAAGATAAAGAAATTGTTGGCGGGTACAGGTTTATACATTGTCAGGATGTTGAAATCAAGGATGGACAACCCCAATTAGCCACAACAGAATTATTCATGTTTTCTAATAAATTTCTTAAAGAATACTTACCATATACTATTGAACTTGGAAGATCTTTTGTTCAACCAAATTATCAGCCTACTTTTAACCTGAGAAAAGGAATGTTTTCCCTCGATAATCTCTGGGACGGTTTGGGCGCAATAATCATTGAACATCCTGAACTTAAATACTATTTTGGGAAATTTACCATGTATCCCAGGTTTAATATCAAGGCACGAGACATGATCCTATATTTTTTAAGCATGTATTTTCCTGATCATGACAATTTAGTAATTCCACATGAACCTATCGAGCTTGCTATAGATACTGAATTACTTGAACATCTTTTTTATGGAAAAAATTATAAAGAAAATTACAAAATACTGGTTCAGGAAGTTCGTACACTTAAAGAAAATATCCCTCCATTGGTAAATGCTTACATGAATCTTTCATCATCAATGAAATATTCCGGGACTGCAATAAACCACCATTTTGGAGAAGTGGAAGAATCTGCAATTCTCCTTTCAATTGATGATATATATGACATTAAAAAAGAAAGGCATATTTCTACCTACAAAAAAAAGTAAATTAAGCCTGCATACCCTGAATCTGAGAACTATTTCTGATTAATTCATCAAAGAAACTTTCAATGTGTGTTAAAATATCCTGGAGGGCGGGAATATTTTGTACAACTACATTTATGATCCTGGGTGCAATAGGTTTAATGTAATGGTAACTAATGGAAGTTTCTTTATATGTGTCAGGTAAAAATCCTGTCTGATCTGTAATCCAAATGAGTAAGCTGAAAAAGAAAATGATCTTAAAAGCTCCAACCAGTGCCCCGAATAGGTTATTAATCCAATTAAGTTGTGCAATTTTTAAAGCTTTCTCCAGTAATTTCCCTACCCAATTAATCAGAAAATAAACAACAATAAACACAACCAGATATGCCAGATAAGGTAACAATCTGCCGGTTGATGCAAATCCGAGTTTATCAACGATAATGTTTGTGAATTTAATGCTGAATATTATTGCTAAGATGAACGCTACTACAGTCATAATTTCAACAATTGCCCCTTTCCTGTAGCCAAGTATCAAGTATATGGCTAAAGGGACGAGAAAGATGATATCAATTATATTCATGCTATTTTATTGAAGAAGTTTTTTGACAATTGAAGATATTCTTTTCCCGTCTGCTTTACCCTGTAATTTCGACAAAGATGCCTGCATGACTTTTCCTATATCCTTCATCGTTGTGGCCTGCAGTTCATTAATAACTTTTACTATTTCACCTTTTAGCTCATCATCATTCATTTGAGCTGGTAAATACTTTTCAATAATTGTTAACTCCCCGCTTTCTTCATCCACGAGGTCCTGTCTCCCCTGAGATTTATAAATATCTATCGATTCTTTACGCTGCTTCACGAGCCTCTGCAATAAATTGATTTCATCCTGTTTGGTGATTTTTCGATTAACAGATTCCGTTTTTAACAGAAGTAATGCAGATTTGATTGCCCTTATGGCCTTGAGGGCAACTTTATCCTGTTCTTTCATTGCCTTTTTAATATCATTATCTATTATTTCTATCAGACTCATAGCTTATTTTTCTACAAATATCTCAATTATGGTACAATTACCTTTTGTAAAAAATCAACAAAAAAGGCATTGCCCTGCAGGGAAATGCCTTTGTAAATAACTTATAAGAACTGGTTAAACGAGGCCTTGTGCCATCATTGCATCAGCAACTTTTACAAATCCACCAATATTGGCACCTTTTACATAATTAATAAAATCGCCTTCTTTTCCCCATTTTACACAAGTTTCGTGAATACTCTTCATAATACCATGAAGCCTTTCATCCACTTCTTCTCGTGTCCAGGACAACCTGAGTGAGTTTTGGCTCATTTCAAGACCTGAGACTGCAACACCACCTGCATTTGCAGCTTTACCTGGTCCATAAAGGATTTTTGAATCCAGGTAAACATTAATTGCATCAATAGTGCTTGGCATATTGGCACCTTCTGATACGCAGATTACACCATTCTTGACCAGTGTTTTAGCTTCTTCACCATTTACTTCATTCTGTGTTGCACAAGGCATGGCTACATCACCTTTTTCATTCCAGGGACGAGAACCTTCAACGTATTTAACCCCGTATTTGTCAGCATATTCCTTAATCCTGCCTCTCTTTACGTTTTTAAGCTCCATGATAAAGGCTAATTTTTCTTCATTAATTCCATCCGGATCATAAATATATCCTGATGAATCAGATAATGTAACAACTTTGCCTCCCAATTGAGTTACTTTTTCACATGCATATTGGGCCACATTCCCTGAACCCGAAATCAACACTGTTTTTCCATTAAAGCTTTCACCCTTTGTTGCAAGCATTTCGTTTGCAAAGTAGGTACAACCATATCCGGTGGCTTCAGGACGAATTAGAGATCCTCCCCATTCGAGTCCTTTTCCAGTCAATACTCCGGTAAATTCATTACGAATTCTTTTATACTGACCAAACAAATATCCGATCTCGCGTCCGCCAACACCAATATCACCTGCAGGAACGTCAGTATTCGGGCCAATGTGTTTTCCGAGTTCAGTCATTAAGCTTTGGCAAAACCTCATAACTTCATCATCTGATTTACCCTTTGGGTCGAAATCAGAGCCACCTTTACCGCCACCCATGGGCAGTGTGGTCAAACTGTTTTTAAACACTTGTTCAAATGCAAGAAATTTCAGAATACCGAGGTTTACAGTTGGGTGAAAACGAAGCCCTCCTTTGTAAGGGCCAATTGCTGAGTTCATTTCAATCCTGTACCCACGGTTGATTTGATATTCTCCTTTATCATCAATCCAAGGTACCCTGAACATCAAAACACGCTCAGGCTCAACAATTCTATCAAGAATTTTTACCTTTTTGTATTTGGGATTTTCCTCAGTAAATGGGATCAGTGATTCTACTACTTCCTGAACGGCTTGATGAAACTCAATCTCGCCAGGATTTTTAGCAATCACTTTAGCCATAAAATCTTTTACTTTGTTATCCATTGTTTTATTATTTAAGAATTTGCAAATGTTTTGAAATACAGAGCAATATTAACAAGAATTTTAGATAGAAAAAAATTTATTGTTTTTTCTGTAACAACGCTAATGACCTTGATTACAATATTCTAAATAAAAATATTTTTCTCGGTTTTATGCCATGATCCTGTTGAAATTATGTTTATAAATAATTGGCTATATCCTGTTTTTTTATGTTATTTTGTCAGATAATTGCATAATGCAAAGAAGAGTCCGGAGAGTACTTTATGAGCAATAATAACAGCCATTTTTCACCATCGCTAATTAACCTGATTGAACATTTTGAAAAGCAAAAAATCAATACCAATTTCAATGAATTTATTGAAGAAGATTTTCTTTCTGTAATTCGCTATTTCAAAGAAAGGGATGAGGTGACCAAAGCTATCAGGTGTTGTGATATTTCCCTTGAATATTTTCCCGGGAATATTGAGATGCAACTGGAAAAGGCAATACTTCTGTATGAAGACTTTCAATTCGATCAGTCTTTTGATTTGCTTGAATCCTTATTGGTTTACCAACCCTTTAATGCCGATGTCCTTGTAGCTTATGCCAGTGCCCTTGGTAAAACTGGTGATATTGACCAAAGCCTTGACTATTTCTCAAGGGCTGAAAGATTTGCCAATGGTAACCTTGGCAAGATAATCTCAAATAAAATAAACATCTTATTTGAAAACGGATTGTATCGGGAAGCAATAAAAACATTCGATGAAAACCTTAAAATACTTTCATTTAGCGAACTTGCCGTACGAGATTATATGTTTTCAAGTGAGCATATTGGGAAAGTTGATGAGTCTATCAATAATCTCTTAAAAAATGCAAAGGAAAACAGTGACTCTTTTGATTCATGGGCATTATTAGGTTATGCCTATTTTGCAATAAATGACCATGAAAGTGCCTTAGACACTTTTAATGTTGCGATTTCCCTCAAACCAAATGCATATCACATCCATTATTTATTAGGGCAGCAATATTTTGAAATGGGTATCTTTAGTGAGGCTCTGGAACACTTTGTTATATGTAAAAAGAAAGATTTCAAACATCCGAAACTCAACTATTATATTGGGCTGACATTTGGTAGTATGGGGCTGCTGGAAAAAGCATTTGATTTTCTTGAATCTGAAATCCAGCTATATCCCAATGACAGTTTAAGCTGGTATGCCCTGGGTATAACCCAGGAGAAAATGGATTTGAACGAAAAGGCAATTAAAAGCTTTAAGAAAGCTATTAAGCTAAACTCCTTTAATGAACTTTTTTGGTTTAGCCTTGCCTTATTGTATATCAAATTAAAGGATAGGCAATCTGCCATCGATGCATTTGTAAACTGTCTTGATATTGATATATTCCATGAAAAAAGCTGGCTGTATTACCTTCAGTTTCTTGCAAATGAAGTAGACCTCAACACAGCCATCAATGTCTTTACTGACTCAGATTATGTGTTTTTTGAAAATTCCAGGTTTAATTACTTACTCGGAGCCTTGTATTTCAGGACAAATAACATTAAATCAGGCATTGATGCAATATCACAAGCCCATAAAATGACCCTCAATGAAATGCAGGATAATGGTTACAGAAGTATTGTTGGGAAACCGGAAGTTGCCGCATTATTTAAAAACACACTTAACTAAGGGATTATTAATAATAACCTGCACATCCTGGCTCGTTCAAATGCACTTTATTTCATGACAAACCCTAATTTCCACATTATCCTGTTTTTCGTTTAAAAATATTACTGCAGGACAACCCGAAGTCAGTTATTTTTGCTTTTTGATCCACAAATTAGCTTTCATGTCGACATTATTTCTCCAAATTACCCGCTACTTACTTATCAGCATTTTTGTATTTTTAACCAGCCGGGGACAAAACAATAGCCAGGAAATAAGGACACGATCACTAAATAATATATCAAAGGTTCATCTTGAAACAAAAGCTGACTCAATACTCAGGAATTTAACATTGGATGAAAAAATAGGTCAGTTATTCATGATACCTGCGTATTCCAACCAAGGCTCACAACCTGATGCTAAAGTTTCAAAGCTGGTCAAAGATTATCATGTTGGCGGTATTATTTTTTTTAAAGGGTATCCGACCAATCAGGCTATTTTAACAAACAGTTACCAATCAATGGCGAAAATTCCTTTGATGATTGGAATAGACGGAGAATGGGGACTTGCTATGCGACTCGATAGTATTATTTCTTTCCCAAAGCAAATGACATTGGGGGCAGTTAAAGACAATAACCTGATCTATCAAATGGGGAGAGAGGTCGCTTTCCAATGTAAAAGGCTTGGGGTACATATCAACTTTGCTCCTGTTGCTGATATTAACAACAATCCTCTGAATCCTGTCATACATATGCGAAGTTTCGGAGAAGTAAAAACCCAGGTTGCCAATAAGGCGTATGCTTACATGAAAGGATTGCAGGATGGAGGTGTTTTGGCTGTAGCCAAGCACTTTCCTGGCCATGGAGATACCGACATTGATTCGCATAAAGACCTCCCTGTAATAAAATTTGATTACACAAGGCTTGACACGCTTGAACTTTACCCATTCAAATACCTTATTTCAAAGGGAGTAAAAGGGGTAATGGTAGCTCATATCCAATTCCCATTTTTCGAAAAAAACAGAAAACTCCCCGCAACCTTGTCCGCAAAAGTTATTAATGGGATTCTTAAAGACAGTCTTCAATTCAAAGGCGTAGTATTTACCGATGCACTGAACATGCAAGGAGTTACTAAATACCATAAGCAGGGCGAAATCGAAGTAAAAGCTTTATTGGCCGGCAATGATGTTTTGCTCTTCCCGGGGAATGTCCCGGTGGCAGTCTCAGCCATTAAAAATGCACTAAATACCGGCTTTATAACCGAAGACCTGATAAATCAAAAAGTAAAAAAAATAATCATAGCTAAACTGGAATTGGGAGTATTTGGAACAAAAAAAATAAATACTTCAAATATTGTTTCAGACATCAATAATTTTCATGCAGATATCCTGAAAAGAAGGATCATTGAGTCAGCTATCACATTGGTAAAAGATGACAATTCATTTATCCCGGTAAATGACAGTATGCTTAACTCAATTGTTTCATTGGCTATTGGCCCGTTAAAAGATAATCTTTTCCAGAAATCATTACAGAAATACGGTGCAATTAAAAATCTTCATGTTTCGATGCATGAACAACCTCAAACATATAAGAATTATTTGGACAGCATTAACAACTATAAACTTGTAATTGTCAGTTTGCATTCACTTAGTCAATACAATGTCAAGACGTTTGGAATTTCTTCATCTCTCCATAAATTTCTGAATGCACTGATGAAAAAAGATAATGTTGTCCTTTTAAACTTCGGAAGCCCTTATGCTTTAAAGAACTATTCCTCATTCCACACCATTTTGCAGGTAAACGAAAATGATGATTTATTCCAACAAATTGCTGCTCAATCCGTATTCGGAGGTGTCCCGGTTAAAGGAATTTTACCTGTTTCGATAAACAGCGAGTTAATGGCAGGCAGCGGAATTATCAGGAAAAATTCCATCAGGTTGAAATATTCTATACCAGAAGTTGTAGGGATCCTTGAAAAGAACCTTACAGACATCGATACTATCATCGAAAATGCCATAGAAAATGAAGAAACTCCCGGCTGCCAGGTACTGATAGCGAAGAATAACACGGTAATCTATAATAAAGCATTTGGATATCAGACTTATGATAAAAAAATTCCTGTTTCAGGTCAAAATCTCTTTGATATTGCATCGGTTACTAAAATTGCTGCTACCATGCTCAGCATCATGCATCTTTATGAAAAAGGGGATCTAAAACTTTCCCAAACAGTGGCTGATTTCTTTACCGATACTTCTGAATTTTCATATAAAGATACAAGAATAAAAGAGATGTTATTACACGAAGCGGGTTTTGAACCATGGATAGCATTTTATAAGCAAACAACTGATAAGCAAAAGATGCCTTCACCGGAGTATTTTTCGAAAAAACCCATTGATGGAAAACGGGTAAGGGTAACAGGCGACTTATATGCAATCAATACCATAAGCGATACCATTTGGAAAGTAATCTACGAAACAGAAATCAATAAAAAAGGTGAGTATAGTTATTCAGATCTTGATTTTATATTTTTAAAAAGAATTATTGATTCCATTATTCAAACACCTTTTGATTTGTATCTTGATAATAATTATTACAAACCCCTCGGGATGAATTATACCACGTTTAACCCTTCTGATAAATTCCCTGTTAGGCAGATGGTTCCGGCAGAGGATGACAAATATTTCAGACAAGAGGTTATTCAGGGCTATGTTCATGATCCGGCAGCAGCTTTGTTGGGTGGAATATCCGGTCATGCCGGCCTGTTTTCTAATGTAAATGATCTTGCTAAATTAGCCCAAATGTGGTTAAATGGTGGTATGTATGGAACTACGAAATATTTTGAGCAGCAGACTATAAATTACTTCACAGCCAACCAGTCGAACGTAAGCAGAAGAGGCCTGGGATTCGATAAGCCTGAACGAAATCCCGATGAAAGCTATTCACCTGCGAGCCGGTTAGCAGATACAAGTACATACGGCCATACAGGTTTTACAGGCACCTGCATTTGGATTGATCCAAAAAACGAGTTGGTCTATATCTTTTTATCCAACCGTACTTTCCCGGATGCTTTGAATAAATCACTGATTAAAAACAACACAAGGAACAGAATACACGATTTGATATACGAAGCTATTCGCCAAAACACCACTCACCAGGATAATTAAAAAAAAACCCCGCACTTGCGGGGTTTTTAAAATCATGAAAACATATTTTTAATCCTTTGTATCTTCTTCAGCAGGCTTAGCATCATCTTTTTCTTCTGATTTGGCTTCAGGTTCTTCTTCCGCATCTGCAACAGGTTTTTCTGCAGTTGTAGCTTCAGGCTCCTCAACTGGTTCAACTTCAGGTGCTGCTATTTTCTCTTCTTCAACTGTTGCTTCTTCGTTTGTCTCAACGACTTCTTCTGTAACTTCATCAGAAACAGTTTCTTTTACATCCTCTTCAACACTCTTGGGGGCTTGTGTATCAGCAGGCTCTTCAGCTACATCTTCAACACTCATGGTTGCAGGTTTTTCTGCTACTGATTTTGTTGCTGGTGATTTTGAGCCTGATCCTCTTCTTGATCTTCTGGAGGCTTTCTTCTTGGTTTCTTTTCCGTAAATCTCATTAAAATCGACCAATTCGATAATACAGGTTTCAGCGTTATCTCCAAGCCTGTATCCTGTTTTAATGATCCTTGTATATCCTCCGGGGCGGTCACCAACTTTAGGCCCTACAACCTCAAACAGTTCTTTAACAGGATCTTTATGTTTTAAGTAGCTAAATACAACTCTTCGAGAATGAGTTGTATTGTCTTTCGACTTGGTGATAAGGGGCTCAACATATTTCCTCAAAGCTTTTGCTTTGGCTACTGTAGTAGTAATTCTCTTGTGAAAAATCAGAGATGCCGCCATATTGGCAAGCATGGCATTGCGGTGTGCAGATTTTCTCCCGAGATGATTGAACTTTCTTCCGTGTCTCATTTTATTACTCCTGATCTAATTTATATGCTGTAACATCCATTCCAAATGTCAGGCTTTTTTCCCTGACAAGTTCTTCAATCTCAATCAATGATTTCTTCCCAAAATTCCTGAATTTCAGTAAATCTCCAACATCATACTGTACAAGCTGACCAAGTGTCTGAATTCCAGCTGCTGCAAGGCAGTTGTAAGCCCGGACTGAAAGGTCAAGGTCTGTTAATGCTGTTTTTAGGAGTTTCCTCATTTGAAGGAATTTCTCATCAACCTTCGTTTCTTCATTTTTTAATTCCTCATCCAGTGTTATTTTGTCGTCCGAAAACAACACAAAATGCTGCATAAGTACTTTAGCTGCTTCCTTCAGGGCATCTTCCGGATGAATTGATCCATCTGTTTGGATTTCAATCAATAATTTTTCAAAGTCGGTTTCCTGTCCAACACGATAGTTTTCAATTTCATAATTCACCTTTTTGATAGGTGAAAAAATTGAATCAATTGTAATGAGGCCGATGGGAGCATCAATGGGTTTATTTTCTTCTTCAGTTACATATCCACGACCTTTTTTTACAATAAGTTCAAGATCGAGTTTTACAGAAGTATCCATGGTGCAAATAACATGGTCCGGGTTCATTACAGTAAAATTATTGGACGCTTTACCAATATCATCAGAAGTAAAATTTTCTTTCCCTTTTATTGAAATGAAAATTTTCTCTTCAGTTTCTTCTCCTTTTGGCTTTAGTCTTACCTCTTTGAGATTTAACACAATGTTGACAACATCTTCCACAACACCTTTTATTGTCGAAAATTGTTGTTCCACTCCGTCAATTTTAACATTGGTAATTGCATAACCCTCGAGTGACGATAACAAGACACGCCTGATAGCGTTACCGATGGTTGTACCATAACCTTTCTCAAGTGGATAAAATTCAAATAAGCCATGAAAATCTGATGCTTTCTGCATCACAACTTTATCCGGTTTCTGAAAAGGAATTAATCCCATTTTATTAATTTATTTTATTGCTTTGAGTAATATTCAACAATCAGATTCTCCCTGATATTTTCAGGTATTTCTTCTCTTTCAGGAAAGTTTACAAATTTTCCTGATTTAGATTCTTCATCCCATTCCAACCAGCCAAAAGCAGTTTTACGGGTTGACAGAGAATCAATAATCGATTCAAGCGACTTTGATCTTTCTCTTACACCAACAATATCACCTGGCTTAAGCGTGTAGGAAGGAATATTAACAACCTCGCCATTAACAGTTATATGTTTGTGCGAAACAAGTTGCCTTGCTCCTGCCCTTGTGCGGGCGACACCAAAACGAAATACTGTGTTATCAAGACGAGCTTCCAGGAATTTTAAAAGGTTATCACCAGTCTTTCCCTGCTTTCCTGAAGATTTCTTAAAAAGGTTCCTGAATTGCTTTTCCAACAATCCATAAGTATATTTTGCTTTTTGTTTCTCAGCCAACTGAATTCCAAATTCAGTCATTTTGCTTCTTCTTCTCTTTTGACCCGGGCCTGTTTTTTTACCCAGTGTCTTATCGGGGCCAAAAATGGGGTCTTTAAACCTTCTGGCTATTTTTGATTTTGGACCAATATATCTTGCCATTTATCTGCTATTTCTATTTTAATTAAACTCTTCTTCTTTTTGGTGGCCTGCATCCATTGTGAGGAATCGGTGTCATATCATGGATAGTAGTAATTTCAATCCCCATGTTGTTGACTGACCTTACAGCAGCATCACGTCCGGCTCCAGGACCTCTGACATACACTGTTGCTTTCCTCATTCCCAAATCATAGGCTACTTTGGCACAGTCTTCTGCGGCACGTTGTGCAGCATAGGGTGTATTCTTTTTTGACCCCCTGAATCCCATTTTGCCAGCCGAAGACCATGATATTACCTGGCCTGTTGAATTTGTTAAGGTAATAATCACGTTGTTGAAAGTGGCCTGGACATATACATTGCCAAATGGCTCAACAATTACTTTCCTTTTCTTAGCTGTTCTTGATCTTTGCTTTCCCATTTATTTATTTTTTACCTACTTGCTTTTTGTTGGCAACTGCACCTTTTTTCCTGCCTTTTCTTGTCCTGGCATTGGTGTGTGTCCTCTGTCCCCTGACAGGCATTCCCTTTCTATGCCTGACTCCTCGGTAACAACCAATATCAACCAATCGTTTGATACTCATCTGAACTTCAGACCTGAGTTCGCCTTCAGTTTTGTATTCTTCGCTTATAATGTTCCTGATGGCAATCAAATGCTCATCAGTCCATTCATCAACCTTAATATCAAAGCCAACTTTAGCTTTTTCAAGTATTTCACGGGCTGTGCTTTGTCCTATACCATAAATGTAAGTCAAAGCAACATCACCTTTTTTGTTTCCTGGTAAATCGATACCTCTGATTCGTGCCATAGTTTATCCTTGTCTTTGTTTATACCGTGGATTCTTTTTATTAATAACATACAACCGTCCTTTTCTCCTGACGATTTTACAGTCAGCACTTCTGCGCTTGATTGATGGTTTGACTTTCATAATTTTATTTATATCTGAATGTTATTCTTCCTTTTGTCAGGTCATAAGGTGACATTTCCACTTTGACCTTGTCACCGGGTAAAATCCTGATATAGTACATTCTCATTTTACCAGAGATATGGGCCAAAATTTCATGTCCGTTTTCAAGTCGAACCCGAAACATAGCATTGGGTAAAGCTTCGGTTACTTCTCCGTCCTGAACTATGATAGATTGTTTCCCCATTTAATAAATCCTCTTTTTATGAGCCTGCAAATTTATAAATATATTCTTAAATTCAATTCATTACATTGATCTTGCACCACCGGTTCTTCCTTTTATCCGTCCTGACTTCATTAAACCGTCATAATGCCGCATCAACAGGTGACTTTCGATCTGCTGTAAGGTATCCAGAATAACACCTACCATAATTAGTAGTGATGTTCCACCGAAAAACCCCGCGAACTGTGTATTGACATGTAACATTCTTGCAAATGCCGGTAATATAGATACCAGCGCAAGAAACAATGAACCTGGAAAAGTAATACGGCTCATAATGGAGTCAATGTAGTTTGCGGTCTTTTTTCCTGGTTTTATACCGGGTATAAATCCCCCGTTTCGTTTTAGGTCATCCGCTATCTGTACCGGGTTAATTGTAACTGCCGTATAAAAGTAGGTAAACAAGATGATCAGCATGGCAAAGGTAAAGTTATAGGCAAATGATGAATAGTTGTTAAATGCACCTGCCAGCCCCCGCCAGGCTGATGAACTGGGAAAGAACTGCGCAACTGTTGCAGGGATAAACATCAGTGCTTGTGCAAAAATGATTGGCATAACACCTGCCGCATTTACTTTCAACGGAAGGTACTGGCGTACCCCTCCATATTGCCTGTTCCCAACAATTCGTTTCGCATACTGCACGGGTATTCGTCTTGTACCCTGGACAAGAAGAACCGTGCCCAGAATTACAAACAAAAGGGCAACTATTTCAAGGAAAAACACAACCATGCCACCACCGCTTTCACCCAACCTGGTGTCGAATTCAGCAAATAATGCCATTGGCAAACGTGCAATAATTCCAATCATAATGAGTAATGAAATACCATTACCTACTCCTTTGTCAGTAATCTTTTCACCCAGCCACATAACAAACATAGTTCCCGTTGTCAGGACAACAACATTGGTAAATGTGAACATAAAAGGGGAAAGGATATCGGGGTTTGTAATAGATAAAATAGCTCCCGGTGCCTGTGATTTAAGGTTAACCAGAAATGCTATTGACTGGAATGCAGTAACCACGATAGTCAATACACGTGTGATCTGGTTCATCTTTTTTCGTCCCGATTCGCCTTCTTTTTGAAGTTTTTGGAAATACGGAACTGCTATTCCCAATAATTGGATAACAATAGAAGCCGAAATATAGGGCATGATACCCAGGGCAAAAATGGATGAACGTGAGAATGCTCCACCTGCAAACATATTAATCAATCCCAAGATACCCTCCGAGGCTTGCTTTTGATAACTTGCCAAAGCATTGGGGTCAACACCTGGTAAAACGATGTATGAACCCATTCGGTAAATTGCAATAAAACCAAGAGTAAACAAGACCCTGATTCGAAGGTCTTCTATCTTCCAGATATTCTTAATTGTTTGTATAAGCTTCTGCATTCATTATAATTTTACAGCTTTTCCCCCATTTTTCTCAATTGCTTCAAGGGCTGTTTTTGAAAACCCATCAGCTGTGACGTCAATCTTGGCTTTAAGTTCACCCCTACCTAATATCTTAATGAGTTCATTTTTCCCGGCAAGACCTTCATCAATAAATGTTTGTTTGTTGAATTCGGATATTTTCTTTTTATCGACAAGTTCTTGAAGGGTAGCTAAGTTTACTGCAATATATTCTTTCCTGTTCCGGTTTTTAAAACCAAATTTAGGTACTCTTCTCTGGAGCGGCATCTGGCCACCCTCAAAACCAATTTTTCTCGAATAGCCTGAACGGGATTGGGCTCCTTTATGACCTCTCCCGGAGGTTCCACCTTTTTTTGTTCCCTGTCCCCTGCCTCTGCGGTTGTCATTTTTCTTAACTGATCCCGGGGCAGGTTTTAAATTACTTAAATCCATTGTTCTATTTGTATTCAAATGTTACCAAATGACTGACTTTCCTTACCATTCCTTCAATCTGCGGGCTCACTGAATGGGTTACGGTACTGTTAAGCTTTCTCAAACCGAGTGCCTCCAAAGTTGCTTTTTGGTCTTTCGGCCTCTTGATCATGCTTTTGACCAATTTTATTTCAATTTTTTTTCCTTTCATCTTATTATCCATTGAAAACTTGATCCAAAGAAATACCTCGTGTTTTTGCAATAGTATATGCATCCCTCATTTTCATTAAGGCGTTTATTGTAGCCTTAACTACGTTGTGGGGATTTGACGATCCTTTTGATTTTGCCAGGATATCGGTAATTCCGGCACTTTCAAGAACAGCGCGCATGGCACCCCCTGCCACAACCCCGGTTCCGGGAGATGCGGGCTGAAGATAAACCTGTGCCCCACCAAATTTTGCCAATTGTTCGTGAGGAATAGTCCCGTTTACAACCGGTACCTGGAGCAGGCTCTTTTTGGCATCATTCACACCTTTGGTAATGGCCTCGGTAACTTCACGTGCTTTACCCAGTCCGTGCCCTACAACACCCTCACCATTTCCAACCACTACCACTGCGGCAAAACTAAATGTCCGGCCACCTTTTGTTACTTTGGTTACGCGGTTGATGCTAACAACTCTTTCCGAAAGTTCTATTTCGCTTGTCTTAATTCTTGTTAATGTGCTATCCATTAGTTATTCTTTTTAAAATTGAAGGCCTCCCTCACGGGCTCCGTCAGCTAAAGCTTTTACACGTCCATGATACAAATAGCCGCTCCTGTCAAATATTACAGAGGTAACATTGGCTTCTTTGGCATTCTTTGCAAGTAACTTACCTACCTCGGTAGCAATATCAATATTCGTTTTGCCTTTTTTATCGATTTCTTTTTGCAAGGAATTGGCCGTAACCAGGGTTACACCTGATTTATCGTCAATTATCTGTGCATAAATCTCTTTGTTACTTCTGAAAACACTTAACCTGGGGTTGTTCGATGTACCAGAGATCTTTTTCCTGATCCCTTTTTTTATTCTGAACCTTCTATCTATTTTCTTGCTTAAATTGTTCATATCGCTCTAATTTTTAAGCACCTGCTGCTGTTTTACCTGCTTTTCTACGTACATATTCTCCAACATATCTGATACCTTTTCCTTTGTAAGGTTCAGGTTTTCTCAAATCCCTAATTTTGGCTGCGACCTGACCAAGCAATTGCTTGTCAAAACTACTCAGGATAATAAGTGGAGATTTACCTTTATCTGATTTTGTTTCTAATTTGACTTCATCAGGTATCACAAAAATAATATCATG
>CAZVAY010000015.1:0-17878 GCA_964625265.1 uncultured Sphingobacteriales bacterium
TTTTGTTTGTATCAAAACCAAAACCCGCATTTTTATCCTGCAGGGAATTAAGTACAATAAAATCCAGGTTCTTTTTTTGCACTTTTGCCAATGCAAATTCCTTCTCATTGTGAGTCTCCAGGCTAAATCCGACAAGCACTTGATGGTCTTTTTTAATTTGCCCCAGGCTCAAAAGTATATCCTTTGTTTTCTTCAGGCGAATAATGAGTTCCTGCTCATGAGCCTTTTTAATTTTCAGGTTTGAATAGCTTATAGGGGTATAGTCGGAAACTGCTGCTGCAAGGATGGCCATATCGCATTGCCCAAAGTATTTCATGCATTTAACATACATCTCCTGTGCAGTTTCAACATCAACCCTATTTATTCTTTTATTTTTTTGAATAACACCTACAGGCCCTGTTATCAATATCACGTTTGCTCCCAATTCAGCACAGGTTTCAGCTATAGCAAAACCCATTTTCCCCGAGCTTCTGTTGCCGACAAATCTCACCGGGTCGATAGGTTCATAAGTCGGGCCGGCTGTGATCAGGATGGTTTTTCCATGAAGCATCAGCTCAGTGTTTTGAATCAAAATAATGGTCTTTTTGAAGCTTGTTCAGAAAATGAAGGATATCCTCAGGTTCTGCCATTCTTCCCTCGCCACATAATCCGCTGGCCAGTTCACCCTCTTCAGCCGGAATAACCTGATGCCCTCTTTCTTCCAGCCTGGACAAGTTGTCGGTTGTTGCAGGGTGCCGGTACATATTCAGGTCCATGGCAGGGGCAACCACAACAGGCTTTGTAAAAGATAAATAAGTTGTCAACAGTAGATTGTCAGCAATACCGTGAACCATTTTTGCAGCAGTATTGGCTGTCAGAGGAGCAATAATGAACAAGTCAGCCCATTCAGCCAGCTCTATATGACTGTGCCATTCACCGGTATCCTTATTAAAAAAATCCGAGTTTACAGGATTATTTGACAGGACAGAAAATGTCAGGTGACCAACAAAATCACTAACAGAAGGGGTGGTGATAACCCTTACCTCATTTTCCTGTTTTACCAGTAGCCTGATGATGTAGGCTGTTTTGTAGGCGGCTATCCCGCCACAAACACCCAGTAAAACTTTTTTGCCTGACAACATGGTAGCTTAGTTTCTTATTCTTCAGCTTCCTGCTCAGGTTTCCTGAAATAGATTTTATCGTCAAGTAATTCGTGCACAGCTACCAGTGAAGGTTTAGGTAGTTTTTCATAATGAGCGCTGATCTCCATTTGTTCCGAATTGTCAAAAATCTCCTCAAGATTATCCGTACGGGGAGCAAATTCATTTAGTTTTTGCTGAATCTCTTCTTTTTCATGCTTGGCAATCTGGTTAGCTCTCCTATTCAGGATTACTACACTTTTGTAAATATTACCGGTTTTTGCCTCAATTTCTCTTATATCCCTGGGACTTGCAAATAAATCAATGGGTTTTTCAATGTCGGCCATATTAATTATTGTTTATCTGATTTACTGAGTTATTATATATATTTTCTACCTGTGTTTCATATTTGGTATTATCAAATTCTGATTTTTTTAAACGATAGTAAACTATGACATCCTCATATCTTTCTTTCTTTTTTGTATCAATGGAATGCAAAGCCAGATTATAATATGAATCAAGTAAAAGAAATTCGATATCTAATTTCTCTTTTGATAAAGGATACTTTTCCAAAACCGCTTTCAATGTCCACACAGCAGCTTTGTAATCTTTAATTTTATAGAAGAGCTTTGCCTGGTGGATATCCTTAAGTTCAAGCTTGTCAAGTAAAATATCCATGTATTCATTGCATTTTGAGACCCTGTCACTTTCGGGGTATTTTGTAATAAAATACTGTAATGACTCCAGAGCTGCAAGGGTCGATGATTGATCCAGTTCAATGGGAGGCGACTCAAGATAGGTACAATAGGCAAAAAGGAACAAGGCTTCTTCAGCGTAATTTCCGTAGGGATACGTATCGTAAAGCAGTTTAAACCGTTGTGCGGCAATCATGTTATTGCCCATGGAATAATGACAATAAGCATACATATAATTGACTGTCTGGGTTTCTGATGTAGCTCTGTAATAAGGGATTACATCTTCCAACAACAAGAGAGCCTTTTGATATTCTTTTTCATTGAAATACTCCTTGGCACCTTTGTACTTGGCCTCAACATTATCGCTCTTCAACAGTTTTTGATATTCACTACAGGAGCTTAATGCTAATAGTAAGACAGCGAAAAACAGAATATTTGGTTTATATACTTTCATATTTTTGAGGTGCAAAATTAAACTTTATTTGATATTGGACAACAATAAATATTCGGAAATATTTAATTTTCAACACAATATTTATTGTACCAATACATGAATCAAAGCAGATAATTTTGATTTTAACTGGTCCCTTGGGACAATGGAATCAATAAATCCATTTTGAAATATTGTTTCGGCACGCTGAAATCCTTTTTTTAAAGACTTACCTACTGAATCCTTCAGTATTTTCGGGGATGTATAACCAATCAGGGCGCCCGGTTCGGCCAATACTATATCGGCCAGCATAGCCACAGAGGTAGCCATGCCAATGGAAGGATCTGTCAGAAGAGAAATAAATGGGATTTTACTTTCTTCGAGCTTGTTAATACTTGCTGTAATTTTGGTCATTTGGTACAAGGAAGTAGTGCCTTCCATCAACCTGGCCCCTCCCGATTTTGAAATCAGGAACAGGGGTTCTTTCTTGTTTATGCAACCGTCAATAGTGCGCGATATCCTTTCCCCAACAACAGAACCTATAGACCCGGCAATAAAGTCGAAATTCAGACAAATAACCCATAAACTGATGCCGGCAACTTTTCCCCTTGCCACCACGGCAGCTTCATTAAAAGACGATAGAGTATAAGCCTGGGCAATCCGGTCATCATACGACCGTAAATCGGTAAAATTGCCCTTCGTATCGGTTAAAATATTTTCAAATTTCAGGGAATATTTTCCGGAATCAAACAAATAATCGAGATAATCACGCGTACTTAGCTGAAAGTGGTTACCACAACTACAGATAAAAAGGTTTTTTTCAAGTTCTTCACTGTTAATTTTTTTACCACACTGCTTGCATTTAAGCTGACTTCTTTTGGTGGCAGAATCTCTTAGGCCCCGCTGCAACGGCAGAGAGATATCTTTAATTTTTTGGTACCAGCTACTCATGTAAAAATTAAAGAAGATGAATGCCTGTTAAAGCATCCATCTTCAACATTAGTTTATGCAATGGTTATATCATCGCACAGATAAACATCCTGAATACCATTGATCAGGTTAATACCATCTTTCATGGGCCTTTGGAATGCTTTACGGCCAACGATTAATCCGGAACCACCGGCCCGTTTATTGACAACGGCTGTTTCAATGGCTTCGGCCAGGTCGGATGCCCCTGATGAAGCTCCTCCGGAGTTGATCAGCCCTATCCTGCTGATGTAGTTATTGGCAACCTGTTAACGGCACAGGTCAATCGGATGGTCAGAGCACAATTCATCGTACATCTCAGGTTTTGTTTTCCCAAAACCTATAGCTTTAAACCCACCATTGTTGACCGGAAGCTTTTGTTTGATGATGTCAGCCTGAATGGTAGCGCCTAAATGGTTAGCCTGTCCTGTCAGGTCTGCTGCAGCATGGTAATCCACCCCGTCTTTTTTGAAGGAATTATTCCGTGCATAACACCATAAAACAGTGGCCATACCAAGTTCGTGGGCAATTTCAAACGCTTCTGATACCTCTTCCAGTTCGCGGTTTGATTCCTGTGCACCGAAATAAATAGTAGCCCCCACTGCGGTAGCCCCGAGGTTCCAGGCTTCCTCAATGCTCCCATAAAGGATCTGGTCGTATTTTGTCGGATATGTCATCAACTCATTGTGGTTGATTTTTACAATGAAAGGAATTTTATGTGCATATTTCCTGGCAACCGATGCCAATACACCGTATGTTGTTGCAACAGCATTACAGCCGGCTTCCATAGCAAGCTTAATAATATTTTCAGGGTCAAAGTAATCGGGGTTCGGGCCGAAAGAAGCACCTGCTGTATGCTCTATGCCCTGGTCTACCGGAAGAATGGACATATTGCCTGTACCGGCTAACCTGCCATGGCCGTATATAGCCTGAAGGCTTTTCAATGTCTGGATGTTACGGTTTGAACCAAACCACACATCCTCAACAAAAGTAGGTGAAGGTAAGTGTATCCTTTCTTTAGGAATCTTTGGGTTATTATACCCTAATAAATATTCTGACTTGTCCCCGAGAAGGCTTTCAAAATCTTTAATGTTCATAGCTCTTGTTTTTATAGGTTTGTTTTAGGGCGAAGTTATTACTTTTTGCATTAAACAGATAATTATCCAAATATTTTTACTCAATTTTTCGACTGTTATGCAGCAAATATCAACCGGGATCATTCAATTTAGTTTTTCATTTCAGACGAAAAAAAAATCCTGTACATTTGAACTTGAACAAAGACTAAACAAGACGGTATATAAATATGCGATCGTTCCCGTTTTACAAACAACTTGATGTGATGGATTGTGGGCCTGCATGCCTGCAAATGATCTCGAAATACTACGGGAAAAGCTGGTCCCTAGACTCATTGCGAAAAAAATCCTTTATTACCCGTGAGGGGGTTTCCTTACTGGGCATCAGTGACGCTGCCGAATCGCTGGGCTTCAGAACATACGGTGTCAGGATTAACCTGCAACAGCTTCAAAAACAGTCACCGGTCCCCTGTATTGCCCACTGGAAACAAAAGCATTTTATTGTCATTCACCGGATCACGAAAAAATTCGTGTATGTCAACGACCCTGCTTTCGGGCCATATAAATATACGCACAAAGAGTTTATGGAAGGCTGGTGCCAGGAAGGCAGCGGACAAGAAGCCAAAGGCTTATGCCTGCTGCTTGAACCAACCCCTGATTTTTTTTCACATGCAGATGAAAAAATTGACAAAGCCCGGTTCAGCTACCTGTTCACTTATTTGAAGCCGTATAAAAAATATATCCTCCAACTGGTACTCGGCCTGGTCCTGGGCAGTTTGCTCCAGCTGATCTTTCCTTTCCTGACGCAGGCCATTGTTGACATTGGAATCAACAACCAGAATATAGCCTTTATCACTTTGGTATTGCTTGCCCAGTTGGTATTGTTTATCAGCCGCACACTGGTTGATTTTATCCGGGGCTGGATACTGTTGCACATCAGCACCCGTGTCAATATTTCGCTCATTTCGGACTTCCTGATCAAGTTGATGAAGTTGCCTATCCGCTTTTTTGATGTCAAGATGATTGGCGACATCATGCAACGTATCCAGGACCATAAACGAATCGAGAATTTTCTCACCACCAACACGATCAGTATATTATTTACGCTTATTAATCTCTTGATATTTGGTGTTGTCCTGCTGATCTATTCGGTAAAAATATTTGCCATTTTCGCGGTAGGGACCACCATCTACATTCTTTGGATCATTTTGTTCCTTCGCAAAAGGCGGGTTCTCGACAATAAAAGGTTTATCGAACAAAGCAAAAACCAGAGTACACTTTATCAGCTCATTACCGGTATGCAGGAAATCAAGCTGAACAATTTTGAAAAGCAGAAACGCTGGGAGTGGGAGGATATCCAGGCACGGATGTTCAGGCTGAATGTCAGGAGCCTGTCCCTGAACCAGTACCAGCAGGCCGGTGCCATCGCAATTGGAGAATCAAAAAACCTGTTGATCACTTTTGTAGCTGCCCTGGCAGTAACAAGCGGTGATATGACCCTGGGGATGATGCTGGCGGTGCAGTTCATTATTGGACAACTCAGTAGCCCGCTCGACCAGGCATTGGTATTTTTCAACCAGATGCAGGATGCCCGGATCAGCCTGGAGAGGCTGGCTGAAATCCATGAAATGGAAGATGAAGACGCAGGACTTGAAACCCGTATTAATGAACTGCCTGCCGATAGAAATATCCACATTAAAAACATGAGTTTTAGATATGATGACCCTTACTCAGGTTTTGTATTGGAAAACATCAACCTCGATATTCCCGAAAACAAGGTAACAGCTATCGTGGGCCGGAGCGGAAGTGGAAAAACCACGCTGATAAAACTTCTGCTGGGTTTTTATAAGCCTGAAAAAGGGGAAATTACTATTGGGGATATCCAAAGGAACAATATCAATGAGGTAGTCTATCGGGATGCCTGCGGGGCTGTTATGCAGGATGGATTTATTTTTTCCGATACTATTCTTCACAACATTGTCATAGACCCGGAAAAACTGGATACAAACCGTTTTTACAACGCCATTAAAATGGCCAACCTGAATGACCTGATCAATGAGTTGCCTCTGAATTACAACACCAAAATCGGGGCAAACGGACATGGGCTTAGCCAGGGACAAAAACAAAGGATCCTGATAGCACGTGCTGTTTACAAACAGCCTAAATTCCTGTTTTTTGACGAAGCCACCAATGCTTTGGATGCTGAGAACGAAAGACTGATCATGGAAAACCTCAGGCGGGTATTTGAAGGGAAAACAGTAATTGTAGTGGCCCACAGGCTAAGCACGGTTAAAAATGCCGATCATATTGTCGTTCTCGAAAAAGGTAAAATGGTTGAAAGTGGCACACATGATACCCTGACAAAAGCAAAAGGTATTTATTACAAACTTGTTAAAGACCAACTGGAATTAGGTGGCTGAAAAAAAAGTTGAAATATTGAGCGATGAAGTAAGGGAGATCCTCGGCCAGATACCCTCATGGATCACACGCTGGGGAACAACCGTCCTGTTTTTTGTTATCGTGGTCCTGCTTGTAGGAAGCTGGTTTTTCCGGTTTCCCGATGTAAGCCAGGCACGTATTGATGTAACGACCCTGAACCCACCGGCAGAAGTAAAGGCAAGGACAAATGGGAAAATTGAAAAAATATGGGTTTCCGATAAAGATAGCGTCAAGGAAGGCGATATCCTGGCCGCTATTCAAAGCCCGGTTTCACTCGATGACCTGCGTAAACTGGATAGTATCCTCAAAACCCTCAACACCCATACAGAGACAGATTCGCTGGCCTTTGAACTGGTGTTCCCGGACAATATGGGCCTGGGGGATATGCAGGAAGATTACACCTCATTGGTGAAAAACTTCAAGCAATACCGGGATTACCTTAACAGTGATTTTTATGCAAAAAAGATTGTATCGTTGAAGGAACAAACCAGTAAATACAACCTTTATTACAGCCGGCTCTGGAACCAAAGGCAAATACTTGAAGAAGAAAATACCATGGCTGAAGAACAGTATAACACAGCCCGGGGCTTGTTTGAAAAACAAGCCATTTCGAAAAGACAACTGGAGCAGGCACGGTCGGATATGCTAAAGAAAAACTTTGAATTTGAAAAAGTCAGGACACAGTTGGCAGACACAAAAATGAAGATGGAAAACATCAAACAAGACATCATTGACCTGGAACAGGAACATACTGAAACACAAAAACAATATGAACGTAACCTATTTGCATCGCTGGAAAAACTAAAGTCCGGAATAGCTGATTATAAATACAATTACCTGCTTGAAGCACCGGTTAGTGGAAAAGTTAGTTTCACACATATCTGGAACCCAAACCAGAATGTTGTGGCAGGAGAAAAAGTTTTTACAGTTGTCCCATTCAATTCAGGTGAATTAACTGGCAGGATACAGTTACCTGTACAGGGCTCTGGCAAAGTGAAGCAGGGGCAAAAAGTGATCATCAGGTTCGACAACTACCCCTACATGGATTTTGGCATGGTTACCGGGTATGTAAAAGGGATTTCGTTGGTGGCGGATGAAAACTATTACCTGGTTGAGGTGAGATTTGAAAATGGATTAACCACCAATTATGGCAAAGAGTTGCCATTTACAGGCACGCTGCTTGGGACAGCAGAAATTATTACAGAAAATGTCAGGCTGATAGAAAAACTAATCAAACCGGTCAGAGCGATTTTCGAAAAGCAGAAATCATTGTAATACCCTGCGTTTGAATAAATCAAAGGAGTGTTTCTGGTTTCCTGATCATTTCCTTAACAAAACGAGCCACCTTTCCCCCATGTGAAGCATCTGCAACCCGGTGATCAATGACCATGCTGATGGTAATGAATTTCCTGACCACAATCTCGTCTCTGATCACAGTTGGCTTTTTGTTGATACCCCCTAAAACAAGCACGGTAGCTACATTGGATGCCGGAAACAAGGCCGGATAACCACTATCCAGACCGATGCTGCCAATATTGGAAACCACAAAAGAACCAAAGCTTTCGGGAGAAAGTGCAAGGAATGGTATCCTGAGCCCTAAACTGAGTGTGAAAAACTGAAACAACCGGAACAGCCATCCCCGAAGAGGCCACGGCCAGGTTGACAGGATATCTTTTTTTGTCATGGTGCTGTTTTCATTACCATGTCTTGAATCATTGATGTCCTTTTGTAAGAAATCAACCAGTTGTGAAAGTGTCAGCCGGTCAGCGTTAGGAACCCGCACCGATGACATCCCACCGTCAGCCTGTAGGACACTGATCATAGCATCAACCGTTTCCCTGTTAACAATTTTACCTCTTTTTACATAACAGTTAAGTTCCGGGACCACATCACGTAGGCAACGGGCAAGAATCAGGGTAAAAATATGCGTGTAGGTAATCTTCAAACCTTGTTTTCTCCGGGATGTCAGGAATTGATCAAGTTCGGTAATATCCAGGTCAACCTGTCCAAATATTTTGGAATCAACAGGTTTACGATAGATTGTCGAAGCGACCCTTCGCCAGGGCGTATTAAGATCTTGTTCATTTATCATTGGACAAAAATACTGAATTTAAAGGACAACTTGTTTGAACATAAGTGACCCATTATTAAAATTAATCATTTTACCTGTCAACAGTTATTAGCCAATAATTAGTTATTTTGCCATCTGAAACAGGATATGAATCCATCAACACACACATACGATTATGTTGTCATAGGTAGCGGATTTGGGGGCTCCGTGAGCGCATTGAGGCTGGCAGAAAAGGGTTATTCCGTACTCGTAATAGAAAAAGGAAAGTGGTTTTCTGCCGATGATTTTCCCAAAACAAGCTGGAACCTTCCAAAATGGCTATGGTTTCCCGGGTTACATTTTTTCGGAATAATGAAAATGAGTTTCTTTCGTCATGCCACAATATTATCCGGCACCGGTGTTGGCGGGGGCTCACTGGTTTATGCCAACACATTACCTGTTCCTAAAAAGGCATTTTACCAGCATGGGAGCTGGAAAGGCCTCTGTGATTGGGAGACAGAGCTGTCACCCTACTACAAAACCGCACTCAAAATGATGGGCGCAGTTCAAAACCCTTTTTTAGGCCCTGCTGATATTGCCCTGCAAAGCCTGGCCAGGGAAACAGGCAGGGAAGACTATTTTTCCCCCACAGAGGTTTCTGTTTTTTTCGGAGAAAAAGAACAGACGGTGGATGATCCATTTTTTAATGGAAAGGGGCCACAGCGAACAGGATGCAGATTGTGTGGAGGCTGCATGACCGGTTGCCGGTATAATGCTAAAAACACCCTGGACAAAAATTATCTTTTTCTGGCTCAGCAAAACGGTGCCGAAATACTGGCTGAACATGAAGTGTCAGACATTTCCGAATTGGGCAACAACTCCTATAAGATAGTTTTCAGGAGTTCAACCAGGTGGTTTTCAAAGAAAAAAACTGTCAATTGCAAAGGTATCGTATTAGCCGGGGGTGTACTTGGGACTGTCCCGTTATTACTTAAATTAAAACAAAGATCACTTCCCAGAATATCAGATTTTATCGGCCATGACATCAGGACCAATAATGAATCGTTGCTCCCTGTAACAACCACAAATAAAGGCGCTAACTTGTCTGAAGGAATTGCCATTGGCTCAATCGTCCACACGGACGAACGCAGCCACCTTGAGCCATGCAGGTATTCGCATGGATCCGGGTTCTGGAGGTTGTTAATGATGCCGTCCATATTTGAACCCCGGCTGCTGAAACGCTATGCCAAATTAGTACACGTCTGGCTGAGTCACCCTGCTACCTACCTGAAACTACTCTTTGTCAGGGATTGGGCCAAAAACACGTCTATCTTACTGTTTATGCAGAGTATCGATACCAAACTCAGGTTCAAGCGTACAAAAGCCGGGCGCATAAAGTCATCGGTACAGGAAGGCACGGCTCCAACACCTTTTATTCCTGAGATGGAACAATTGTCGGCTATGTATGCAAGACAAATCCAGGGGCACCCAACATCATTTTCACTCGAAGTCTTATTGGGAATTCCTTCCACAGCACATATCATGGGTGGAGCTGTCATCGGTAAAAACAAAGAATCAGGGGTTATTGATGTAAACCAGGAAGTATTTGGGTACAAAAATATGTACGTGTGTGACGGATCTGCCTTGTCAGCCAATCCGGGTGTTAACCCCTCGTTGAGTATACTGGCCATGACGGAGAGGGTCATGGAGAAAATCCCGTTGAAAGAGAGTTGAAGGTTCTGACAAATATTATCTAAATTGAATTTTAATTTTTTATTTATCTGCACTTCAGATTCCCGTTGACTTCTGATTAACCAAAAAAATTCAAGAATTTTCATATAAAATATTTTCAAAAGCTTTCCTACCTTTGCACATGGTACAACCCCTCAAAATAAGCTCACTATGCATCTCAATTTAGAATCTGAAAAATTCGTTGGGAAGGGTCTGACTTTTGATGACGTTTTGGTTCTTCCGTCATATTCCGAGATCATTCCCAGGGAAGTGGATGTCAAATCGAAAATCACACGTAATATCAGCGTCAATATTCCCATGGTTTCGGCAGCCATGGACACTGTTACGGAATCAACGCTGGCCATTGCCCTTGCCCGTGAAGGTGGCCTGGGCATTATTCATAAAAACATGAGCATGGAAATGCAGGTGCAGATGGTAAAAAAAGTAAAGCGCTCGGAAAGCGGGATGATTAAATCCCCCATTACCTTGCCTGATACCGGTACCATTGGTGAGGCCCGCGATATTATGCTCAGGAATGAAATAAACGGCATACCGATTATTAATAAAGAGGAGGTACTTGTTGGGATTCTTACGAACCGCGACCTGTATTTTGAAAAAGACAGGCAAAAACCGGTTACTGACGTCATGACACCAAAAGAGAGGTTGGTTACTGCATCAGGTGATATTACCATTGCTGAAGCTGAACAGATCCTATACAAATACAAAGTGGAAAAACTGCCTGTGATTGACAAACAAGGTAAACTGAAAGGGTTGTTCACACATAAAGATATCCGCAGGATCAAGGATCATCCCTTTGCCTGTAAGGATGAATTCGGCAGATTGCGTGTTGGGGCAGCTATTGGTATTACCCATAACGTTATTGAGCATGTTGAAATGTTGATTGAATCGGGGGTTGACCTGCTCAGTATAGACTCGGCACATGGCCATTCCAAAGCGGTTATTGAGGTATTGAAAAAAGTAAAAAAGAAATTCCCCGAAGTGGATGTGATTGCAGGGAATGTGGCTGTGGCCTATGGTGCAAGGGCATTGGCAGAAGCAGGTGCTGATGCTGTTAAAGTGGGTATTGGCCCTGGTTCAATTTGTACCACAAGGGTCATTGCCGGAGTTGGGGTCCCCCAGTTAAGTGCTATTTTCGAATGCGCAGCAGCGGTAAAAGAATTTGGTATCCCTGTAATTGCCGATGGCGGTATTAAGTATTCCGGGGATATTGTAAAAGCCATTGCAGCAGGTGCATCTAGTATCATGGCAGGAAGCCTTTTTGCCGGTGTGGAAGAAGCGCCTGGTGAAACCATCATTTACGAAGGAAGGAAATTTAAAAGCTACAGGGGTATGGGCTCCGTTGAAGCAATGAAAAAAGGCTCAGGAGATCGTTATTTCCAGGACCCGGAAGACGAAATTAATAAGCTTGTACCTGAAGGCATAGTCGGGCGTGTTCCCTATAAAGGTACCCTGAGTGAGATCGTTTATCAATATATCGGTGGACTTAAAGCTGGTATGGGTTATTGCGGGGCGGCAACAATTGAGGAACTTCAAAAGGCCAAATTTGTTGAAATAACACCTGCCGGTGTCCGGGAAAGTCATCCACATGATGTTATGATCACTAAAGAAGCACCTAATTACAGCCCGAAAATCATTTAATTCATTTTTGAATTACCCGGCATCTGCCAACGTGCAATAATATTTTTTTCATGCTGTCGTTCACAATTTATTTTGCCCGGATAGAAATAATGGCTGAATTTTGAAGTAGAGATTATTATCATCATGCCTGACAATCATTCCCCAATTGGAATTTTCGACTCTGGTGTTGGAGGGTTATCTGTTATGACCGTACTTTCCACCCTGCTCCCCAACGAGGACATGTATTATTATTGCGACAACAGGCATGCGCCCTACGGGCCACAGCCGGTTTCATCCATTATCGGCTTTGCCGAAACAATCACAGATTTTTTATTAAAAAAAGGCTGCAAGTGTATTGTGGTTGCCTGCAACACAGCTACTGCGGCTGCCATTAATCATCTAAGGGGCCAATACAATGTTCCGTTTGTAGGTATTGAACCCGCCATTAAACCTGCAGCGCTGCACTCAGCAACAAAAAAAGTGGGTGTACTGGCCACGCAGGGAACCCTGCATGGAGGGCATTTTATTAATACCGCTGAAAAATACGCCAACGGGGTGGATTTGATCGTCAGGGAGGGTGACGGCCTGGTGGAAATTGTTGAAAACGGCCTCACTGGAACTCCGGAGTCCATATCTCTGCTCAAAAGATATATACAACCCATGCTGAATGAGAATATTGACCAGCTTGTGCTGGGGTGTACCCACTACCCTTTTCTGATCCACGATATAAAATCATTTATACCGGAAAAAATTAAAATAATCAACCCGGCACCGGCAGTAGCAGCACAGGTTAAAAGAGTTTTGGAAAAACACAAGCTATTAAACAACCCGGATAACGTACCTGCTTATCATTTTTTTAGTTCGGGCCCCGGGGACAGGTTAAAATCTCTTGCAGGTTCTGTTATCAGCACAGCCAACATGGGCTTTTACCCTGCATAATGTTTCCTGATCACTTCCCTCATTTGCTTATTTATCCCTGGCACAGCAGCTACAATCTCCCCATTGAACAGAAAATTTTCACCATTATTGAAATCAGTCACATGTCCTCCGGCATTCTGCACAATAAGTGAAGCAGCGGCTACATCCCAGGGTTTGAGAAGGAACTCCCAGAAACCATCAAATCTACCACACGCCACATAACACATATCAAGCGCTGCTGCGCCCAAACGCCTTACATCCTGCGATGTCAGCAGAAAATCTTTTAAAATACTGACTATATTATCCAGCTTATCAAACCGGTTGTAAGGAAATCCGGTCGCCAGCAAAGCATTTCCGAGCTGCTGTGTTGAATTCACCGTGATGGGTTTATTATTCAGATAAGAACTCCCCCCTTTCCAGGAACAGAAAATTTCATCATGTATGGGGTCGAATACCACCCCGGATAAAATTTCATTGTTGCGGTACAAGGCAACCGACATACAGAAGACAGGGATTTTGTATACAAAATTGGTCGTTCCGTCTACCGGATCTATGATCCAGTAATAAATATCTGAATGGATGTCCCGGTTACCGGAAGATTCTTCTGCCAGGAATTCAGAGCCGGGCAACAATACCTTCAGGCCTTCCATGAGTTTCTTTTCGGTTTCAATGTCCACATAGCTTACCAGGTCATTCTTGTTTTTATGGATGATATCCCCGAAATTGAGTTTAGCATATTCTTCCAGCACAAATACGCCAACCTGCCTGACGAGCTGTGTCACATTCTGGGTTAATTCCTGGTAATTCATCAGCGCTATTTTAGAACAAATTACCCAATTATTATTTACATGGGTATCTCTTCATGGCAATTTCTGCAAAGTTTTTGTTCCTTACCGCCTTTCCTTAAAAATAATACCTTTGCTCTTAAATTAATGATGGCTCAATGAACAAAAGATATAATTTCATTTTACCCCTGTTATTTGCTGTTATGGTGGCACTGGGGATGCTTATCGGAAGCAGGTTCAGCCCAAAGCAAGACAACCGGGCCAGCGAGTATGAAAAATTTTCGGAAGTGATGACCCATATCGAAAATTCATATCTTGATACAATCAACAAAGACCAGCTTTTAACTGATGCGATCATCAATGTAATCAGCGACCTGGATCCGCATTCTTTTTATATCGACAGAAAAGAACTTGTAACGGTAAACCAGGACCTGGGAGGAAATTTTGATGGAATTGGGGTGGAATTCAATATTCTGAACGACACAATAATTATTGTATCCCCAATATCCGGTGGCCCCAGTGAAGCATTAGGGATCAGAGCCGGGGATAAAATCATTACCATAGAAGGCGAGAATGTGGCCGGAACCGGGATTACTACAGACGGTGTCAGGAAGAGGTTACTTGGGAAAAAAGGCACACAGGTTAATATTCAGATTTTCCGCAGCTCCGAAAACAGGGTTATTGACTTTAGCATTACAAGGGATAAAATACCGTTATACAGTATTGATGCTTCTTACCTGGTCACTCCCGAAATCGGGTACATCAAGGTTAACCGTTTTTCGTCCACCACAGCAAAAGAGTTTTTAACCGCATTGAAAGATTTGAAAAACAAAGGCATGAACAGCCTTATCCTTGACCTGAGCGGGAACCCGGGTGGATACCTCGAAGCGGCCTTTCGCATTGCCGACCAATTTTTCTCCACAAAAAAACTGATTGTTTACACCGAAGGCAGGGCAAGGCCCCGCACGGAATATTTTTCTACCAACAGGGGATTATTTTCGCAAGGTAAACTGGTTGTGATCATTGATGAAGGCTCGGCATCTGCCAGTGAAATTCTGGCCGGGGCCATTCAGGATTGGGACAGAGGTATCCTTATCGGAAGGAGGACCTTTGGCAAAGGGCTAGTGCAGGAACAAATCCCCCTGTCTGATAATTCTGCACTCAGGCTCACTGTTGCCAGGTACTATACACCTTCAGGCCGCTGTATCCAGAAACCCTTCAAAGGAAAAGCTAAAAACGGATATTATATGGACATGTATCATCGATATGCCAATGGTGAACTGACAAAAAAAGATTCCGTGCACCAGGTTGATTCCTTAAAATATGAAACTTTTAATGGCAGGATTGTTTTTGGCGGAGGTGGTATCACACCGGATGTTTTTGTTCCCCTGGACACCAGTTATTCATCCGGCTTGCTGAGCAATGTCAACCGTCTTGGCCTTGTCAACCGGTTTACTTTGGAATACATTGACAAAAACAGGAATTCACTGGAAAACACCTATGATAACTTCGCTGCTTTTGATGAAAATTTCGATACCAAACCAATATTCAGGGATTTTCTTGATTATGCCCATAAGAATAAAGTCAACGCAACAGCAGGAGATATTGAGAAAAGCGGCATTGTAATCGAAACACAATTAAAAGCATTGATTGCGCGTCAGCTTTTCGGTCCCCAGTCTTTTTTTAAAGTAATTAACCAGATCAATGAAGAATTCAAAAAAGCCATTGAAGTTATTCAATCTGACAGGTTTCGCGAATTAGACATTGAAAGTATAGAATAACAATAATCAGTAATTATGCGAGTTATTGAATACTGTTTTTTGTAAACTTGTATTTTTGTTCTGTTAAAATCGATTTATGGCCAGATATATCATTCTTTCCCTCTTTTTGCTTTTTTCAGTAAAAATCTTTTCCCAGGAACTCAATTGCAATGTAACCATTCATCACCAGCAGATCCAGGCAACAGAAAAAAGGGTTTACGATAATATGCGTGAGGGTGTGATGGAGTTTATGAAAAACAAAACCTGGACAGAAGATAAGTTTGAGCCATTTGAAAAGATTGAATGCAATTATTATATAAAAATTGACGATAGGAAATCTGCCGACAGGTTTAGCGGGAGCGTTCAGGTCCAGGCTGTCAGGCCCATTTATGGCACCAACTACAACTCGCCCATGATCAACCTTCTGGATGAAAGTTTTGTTTTCGATTATGTCGAATTTCAAACCATAGATTTTAGCGAAGGTGCATTTACGTCTAATCTTTCATCAGTGCTGGCATTTTATGCCTATATCATTCTGGGGCTGGATTATGATTCGTATTCAAAGTACGGAGGAACCACTTATTTCCAGAAAGCACTTGAAATTGCCAACAAAGCGCAGGGAACCGAGTTTACCGGCTGGGATAATTTCAGCACCGACAAAGACAACCGTTACTGGCTTGCTTACCAGCTTACTTACACCACATACAAACCACTGCGGGAAGCCCTGTATATGTACCATCGCCTTGGACTTGATAAAATGACTGATGACCCGGAAACTTCCAGGCATACCATCACCGAGGCATTAATGAAATTAAAGAAAGTGTACAGGGATGACCCTAATTCTTTTTTGCTAAAGCAATTTTTATCTGCTAAAAGGGACGAGATCATTAAAATATATACCGAGGCTACCTCAACTGAGATAGATGAGATCCTTCAACTCATGAAAGAAATTGATGGTGCCAATTATGGTAAATATTCCGATAAACTAAAAGCTAAGTAATTATACCTGGTTATGCTGGTAAGTTTAGCTATCTCCAACTATGCTATCATTGACAAAGTCCATGTTCAATTTGGCAAAAAACTGAACGTAATTACCGGGGAAACTGGTGCCGGAAAATCTATTTTGCTTGGCGCCCTCAACCTGATCCTGGGTGCCCGGGCTGATACATCCATGTTGCTGGACAAAAGCAAAAAATGCATTGTTGAAGGAGAGTTTCAGATAGCCGGCAAAAACCTGGAACCTTTCTTTGAAGCCAATGACCTCGACTACGAGGAACTAACCTTAATCAGGCGCGAGATTGGCGCCAATAGCAAATCGAGAGCATTTGTAAATGACAGTCCTGTTCAGTTGAATATCCTCAAAGAATTATCTGCCAGGCTCATCGATATTCATTCCCAGCACCAGTCATTATTGATCAGGGAAGCTGGTTTTCAGATGAGTATACTCGATAGTTATGCCGGGTTAAATCACCAGGTTGAAGAATACCAAAAGCTTTACAGGGAATTTAATAATCTGGAAATCCAGTTGGAGGAACTCACCGAAAAAGACAGAATTGCCAGACGTGACCAGGACTACCTCCTGTTTCAACTCAATGAAATTGAATCATACCAACTGAAACCCGGTGAGGACAAACTTATCGAAGATGAATTGCTGAGCCTGAGAAATGCCGACAAAATCATGTCCAACCTGGCGCATGCCATTTATCTGCTGGACGATGATGAAAACAGTCTTTATAAGAAGTTAGCAGAATTAATGCAGTTGATTGGGGAAATATCTTCGTTCCACCCGGATGTTGCAGGTGCAAATAATAAGCTGGCTGAGATCAACGAGGAAATACGCCAACTTCGTGTTGATTTAAACGGAATTTTTTCTACCATTGAAATAGATGAAGAAAAATTGAAGGAAACGACTGAAAGGCAGGATGTCATCAACCATTTGCTTGTTAAACACCATGTCCCTGACATTTCCGGATTATGTGACCTGACTGATGAATTCAGGGAAAAGCTGAACAGCCTGGATGACATGGAAGAGGAAATAGAAAGAACTAAAAAACTGATTATTAAAACAGAAAAGGATTTATTGACTTTAGGAAAGAAATTAAGCCATGCCAGATTAAAAGCGGTACGGCCATTGGAAGAAAAACTGACAGGATTGCTCAAAGAAGTGGGTATTCCTGAAGCCGTGATCCGGTTTAAAATCAGCCAGCCCGGAAGCTTTTTCCAAAATGGCCTTGATACGATACAAATCCTCTTTAGTTCCAACCCCGGGATATCT
>CAZVAY010000016.1:0-17747 GCA_964625265.1 uncultured Sphingobacteriales bacterium
AAGGGCAAAATCTACATTGTTTTTTTTGTCTTGTTGTCCCTTTAATTCCCTCGTCTGATCCATCAGTTCATCAATCACCTTGCCTGATAATTTCCCATACGGATGAAGGGAGGCATATTTCTTCAGGTCGAAATAGATGTTTTCCTCCGTTTGATAGCCATATCCGGACTCCAGAATTTTTTCAACCAGTTCGATTTGTTCGGGAATATGGCCGGAGGCCAGTGGCTCAATGCCTGGGGGCAGGCAGTTTAGCTTTTGCAGGGCCTGGTGGTAGTTGTTTGTGTAAAACTGGGCAATTTCCATAGGCTCCTTGTTATCAAGCCTGGCTTTTTTTAATATTTTGTCTTCACCTTCGTCCGCATCGTTCTCCAGATGGCCAACATCAGTTATATTCCTAACATAGCGAACCTTATAACCCAGGTATTTCAGGTAACGGAAAAGTATATCAAAGTTAATGGCAGCACGTGCATGTCCCAAATGCGGGTCACCATAAACAGTTGGCCCACAGACATACATACCAACATGAGGAGGGTTTATGGGTTTAAACGTTTCTTTTTTTCGTGAATAGGAATTGTAGATTGAAAGTTGGGTACTCATCCGAATTTATTTTTCCCTGCAAATGTCTTTATTTTCATCTTGAATATCGAAAATCATTATCCCGGTTGTTTCATAAAACCACAACTTCTTCTACAATCTCTGACCGGAATTTGCGATTAATGACCTCTTTTATTCTGCTCTTCATAAAATTCAATTCCTGCCTGACAACCGAATCAACCACTTTTACATAGAGTTTTTTCTCTTTAAGTTCAATTTTTTCAGTATGACCTGCCAGGGCCGGGCCTACAATTTCACCCCAGATGATATCTACTTTTTTCTCATCAAATTTAGCTCTGAGCTTGTAATAGTCGACAAACTTATCCAGGGCCTCTTTAAGGGTGTATTCACCGGTCATAACCTGATTTTACCTTACAATTCCAACCTTTCTGAATATCCTGACATCTCCTGCCGACAGACGGAGGACATAAACACCTGCAGCAAGGCCTGCAACATTCAGTTGAACTAATTTACCGGATGTTTCATTCATTTCCATTCTCAACACATGTTTCCCAACCGGATTTATCAGGTCGAGTGATGTCAGATCAATACCCGGCAATTTTACTTCTACGTTTATGATGTCCTTTGCAGGATTTGGGTAAACCCGGATATTTTTATCGAGCAGGGTCTCGTTAATCCCAATAGGATCACCCACCCGGATCGTTCGTTCTACTTCGATAGCCTTGTTCCCTGAAAGATCAGTAGCATTGTACTTGTACCAGTACCAACCGACTTTGTCAACATCAAGGTTGGTTGCTGTATTAATCTTTAAATTCTTGTAATAATTGTCAGTCACATAGGCTCCCGAATCAACGTATGTACCGCCTGCCTTTTTGATCCATACGTGGGGTTCACCTATCAGGTGGATAACCGGTGAAATGGAATCAATGACGTAGACAGTTCGATCGGCAAAAGTTGAGTTGCCATTAAAGTCGTACGCAGAGTAGAATACAGTAAAAGTATCTACTCTTGAGGAATCAACGTGCTGCTCAATTTGTACCAGGCTGCTTACGTCCCCATCCCTTTCATCCCAGGCCATAGCCCCGGGTTCAAGTTTGCTGTACGAAAATCCAAGGGCAATGCTCATAGGATTGTCTCCTTGCAAGGTAATGACCGGTGGGGTGAGGTCCGGTGTGACAAAAACGCGCCTCCTGACCTCATCGGCCTGGTTGTTTGAATTATCTGCAACATTGTATTTCACCCAGTATTCGCCTACTTTCGAAGTATCAATATTATCGATGGTCTGGATGTAAGCAGACAAGTCACCGTCCACCGCATCCCAGGCAGTGGCGCCAGAGTCTATATATTTTTTACCTACCTCGACAAATGCAATCGGGTTGCCTTTAAGGGTGATCCTGGGTGCGGTATGGTCTTCGGTAATATAAACCCTGTAATCTTCAAATTCTCCAAAGAAATTGGGCCCGCATGGTTTGTCATTGTAACCTCCATAATCAACACCCACTCGCATTCTGGTCTGTCCGAGAGATACATTAGGCGGAATGGTCAGGGTGCCTGTCCATGAAATTGTATTGGTATTATGCCCAAGGGCAACCAGTTCTCCCTTCACTATGGTGGAGTCATTAAAAACCCCGTCCTTATTGAAATCAATCCATATCTTGCGTTCGTAGGGATAGTTGTCTTCAATACTGTTGATCTCGAAGGTGTAGGTGCCCCCGATTTCAAAATTTACGCTGTGCGTCCGGGTATAATCAGTATACTGGCTTACACCCGCCTCGGTAATATTGTCGAGATTGCTAACCCTGACACGGCTGATACCGAAATCGATCAGCGGATTTTGAACGGTAGGGTTACAATAAGAGAAAATAGTAATGTAACCGGGTTTAACCATTGTGTCGGCTCCGAATTTATTGGAAGCTATCAGCCTGACATCAAAAGTTCCTGTTGTGTCGTATTTGATCAAAGCCCTTGGAAATACAGTATCCTGGCTGTTTTCATAAGTTACTTTGGGCGTTCCAAAATCCCATTCCCATTTATTCGGGCCAAAATCTGATTTGTCAGCAAAAGTGATTATATCGGTAATATCTGCCCTCAGGATATCTGCTTCAAAATCTGCTTTTGGTTTCTGTGTAGGTGCAATAATATCTATTTGTTTGAAATAATATCCTGAACCGGCACAGTTGACAGCCTGTAACCTGGGGAAATTATAACCTGTTCCCGGATAGGCATACTGGCCATTGAAAGTTGAGTCGTCAATAGTGGCGTCATTGTCATAATTCCAGTAATATTTTTCAATCTCTTTCCCGGTACTTTTGTTCGTAAATAAAATAATATGGCCTCCCGTGTAAGCGGTATCAGGACTTTCGAAAAGAGCATCCGGTTTTTGGATGGGTTTAATTGTCCACATGGCTTCAAACCCCTGTCCGGTGTTGCCAAAGTCAGTAACCATTTCTAAAAACATGGCCCCTGATTCGGCAACAAGTGTTGTTGTCGGTTTGATACTACCGCCAAACCCATTTCCCGGATGGAGCGGTTTTCCATTTTTATCCTTTCCGTCATAAATGCGTAAATAATCTCCCGGTGCAAGGTCAAAGGAGTTAAAACTCAGGTAAACTTCTTCGGCACAAGGGTCAATCAGTAAAGTATGATCTTCGTTATTGGAATAATTTCCGGTTTCTCCACCGGAATCGAAAATCTTTCCGGCTTCCTCATCCCTTTCAAATGGCCAGGCTCCCATGGTTACCTGTGGAATGACCAGAATATATTTCTTTTTTACCAGTTTTTGACTCGAACCTATTGTATTTGTTGCCGTAAGGGAAATATCATAACCTCCCAGTCCATAAAACTGAATAATAGGATTTTGTGAAGTGTCAGCAGTTCCATCGGCAAAATAACCAATCGACCAATAGTCAGGAGGCGTAACTTCCCATTTCCAGCCGGTGGGCCCCATGGTTGACATATCCTCGAAATAAACCCGTTCACCTTCAGAGACAATGGTGTCGTTGTTGAGGACTGTAAAGGCTGCAACAGGTGCTGAAGTAGGTTGAATAATATGAATGGTATGCTTGACCGAATCACGTCCCTTACAGTTTTCCGCTTCCAGTTTAACCGTGTAGTATCCAAGTTTGTCGTAAGCATAGTGTCCATCGGAATAAATATCCTTTGAAGTGAAAATATCATCAATCTGTCCGTCATTGGTATAATCCCAGTAATAGGTGTTACCGGCACCCAGCGTAGTCTTGTTAAGGAACCGGACCGGCCCGTGTACGTAACCTACAGTATCTGCACCAATAACCGCCCTGGGGGCAATATTGGGAACAGCACTCCAATTGGCGATAAAACCAGATGCTGTTTGTAAACTATTCGTGAGTTCTACAATATACATGGAACCTGATTTGGCCACAAGCGAAGAGGGAATTGAGCTACCTGTTAGTCCTGATGGTGTCAACAGGGTAGCCGGGTCGGCTGTCTCCCCATCATACACATACAGATAATCACCTACATCCATATTGAACGAGGAAAACGAAAGTGTAATAGGCCCGGAACATTCGGGTTTAATCAGGAAACCACAATTCGAATTGTTGCTATAATCCCCGTTCCGTCCGCCATCATCATATAAGAGGCCAGCGAACAGGTTTGAATAGGGAGCTTCGTTGTCGCACATTTTGTATTCATTTGTAACCTGAATATAATTTGATTGAATTTTTGTATCACTCCCTGCCGGATTCGATGCTTTCATGCTAATGGTATAATAACCTGTATTGCTATAAGCCTTTTGAGGGTGTTGAACAAAAGCAGAATCATTGTCACCAAATGACCATATCCACTGATTGGGGTCGTTTTGTGATTTATCCAGGAACGATACAGCCTGACCGGCTTTGACCTTTAAAGGATCAGCCGTAAAATCAGCAACCGGTTTGGTGTAGTTTTTCGTTGTGATCACTTTTGTTACCGAGTCAGAACCGGCATTGTTGCTAACAAACATCCTGACAGCATATACACCGATATTGTCAAAGGAAATAACCGGGGCTTTTGAATATTTATTGGTACTGTCGTGGAAGTGGAAGGTGTTGGGTGAAATTTCCCATCGCCAGTAAGTCGGGTCATAAACCGAAACATCCAGAAACTCTACTTTTTGCTGGTAATAGGGATTGAATGTCTCAGCACTGAAGTTGGCAATTGGCGGGATGATGCTATCAATATGGATCATTTTTTTTATGGTATCCTTGCAGCCTCCTTCTGAGGTAGCAATCATGGTAACCAAATAATTCCCTACGTCATTATAAGTATGAAATGGTGATTTCTGCTGTGAATAATTGTTGTATCCTGATTTGGGGTCACCAAAGTCCCAGTAATTTCCATTGGGATAGGGAAGGGTTTCCCCACCCGAAGTTTCATCAATAAACTGAATGGGTTGTTTGTACAGGTTTGTGGTAATACTGAAATTAGCTACCGGTGAATTGACTTTAACCGGTTTGGTCGTGGTGCTGATAACTGCATTCGGATTGTTTGAAACCGCAGTGAGTTTAACATTATAAACCCCTGCTGCTGCATATTTGTGCCTTGGGTTCTGCAAAGTACTGTTATTTCCGTCTCCAAAATCCCATTGCCAGGCGCTTACCTGGTAGGTTGTTCCAAAAACATAGGATTTGTCCGTAAACGTGGTAGAATCGCCCAGGCAATCAATGGTGGAGCTGAAATCAGCAACAGCCTGCCCTGAATCGGCAATGATGATGGTATAATCTTCTATTTCCCCAATTTCCACAGGGTTTTCACAGGGTTTGGCTCTGGGGCGCCTGGGAGGATTGTTGGGGTTGTAATGAGCGGTTATCCTCATCCTGGTTTTACCCAGGGGGGCATTGATCGGGATCATAAAACTATCCACCACCGGGCCATAAATATAGGGTGGTGTGGTGGTGATCAGCAGACTGTCATCCAGCACTTTTTCTGTGGTATTGTTAAAATATCCATCCCTGTCAAAATCAATCCACGCCTGAACGGCATTTGAATTAACCCCGTTTCCGGTTTCTACCGATAAAATATGATAGATGCCTTTATAAAGGTTTGTAGAATAGTTTGTCCAGTTTTGGTAACCACTGTAATCATAATAGGGCCAACCTGTACGGTTAATGTCCCGGAGGTTTACCCCACGAACATAAATAAATTGCTTGGTCCCTTTGGAAACACAGTACCCAATAGTCCGGTTGCCGGAGGGGTCAATTATCTGGGGTATGCGCCTGATATCGATGAATACTCCATTGCAACGGGCGTCAATTTTATTGCTGATAATGGCTGTCGAAGATATATCATAAGTCAGCCAGAAGTAATTGGTACCGGGTTGGAGTTGTTGCGCAGCATTAATAGTGAAATAAGTCCCCGGAGAGCCTACGGTAGAACCCACCTGTGAGTTAGCTGTAAATTCGGGGCTGATACCGGTATAATACAGTTTGGCGTTGGAAATTTCGTTGGGATTGGTGGTCCCCAGCAGGCTGAAAAAAAAGGAATCTACCTGGAGAGGGCTTAATATTCCGTCCGAATTGGTTTTAACGTCAATCCTGATCACCGGATTGTCAGTACTTCCAACAGTGACTTCATCTGTGGTAAATAGTTGAATGGTATTGGAAGATACGTAATACTGAATTTTAGGTTTTAATATATTGATAGTAAAATCCTGGAAGTGCTGGGACGAAATCGGGCCCACATTGGCCAGGTTGGCTGTTTCATTATTTACACATGGGTCGGGAGCAGCCTGGTTCTGGGTCAGAATAATATTACTTCCAACCCGCATCCTTGTCTGGCCCAGTACGGCATTGGCAGGAATGGTCACATTACCACGGACAATATGATCTCCCTGGTTGGCATAATCGGTGGCCAGGATGACCCGTTCGGTGGATTCAAATATTTTGTTTTGATTAAAATCAATCCAGGCAGTGACATATTGGGTATTGGCACCATTGCCCACCATAATGGAAAGCGGGTAAGTCTGTCCGGGGACCACATCAGTGGATATATAAGTGAGGTTGTCATAAATATAATTCGGCCAGTTATAGTTATAGGGTGCAGCGGTTGTCCTGTTAATATCAGCAAAGCTGACGTTGAGCAAATGACAGAACCATCTTGATTCAATTCCGGAGCCATTATAGGTGGGGGTGCAGTAGTTAGACTGGGCATTCAGGCTGAAGGTGGCGAAAACGGATAGCAAAAAAAGCCACAACTGTAAATATTTTTTCATATTTCAGGGGTTTAGTACAATACGCAATTTACTAATAATTAATGAATTTGAGTTTGCAAATCCACTAACAGACGAATATACCGGTTGTTGAGTTGGCAGGCAATTACCCCTTAAACGTTTTTCCCTGCCTTAAATGAAAGCACAAAAAAAGGGATTAGCTTAAAACCAATCCCTGTATCTTTTTAAAAGTGAAAGTTTAACTGTTGTTTTTCAGAAATTCATTCAGGTTGTCTTTGGCAACGATATCTTCCCTGAAACGATATTTCCCGGTTTCCTGTTTTTTTACAGGCCTGATCACTTTGATAACACCGGTTGCTTTTTTCATACCGGCAACTACTTTCTTTGCCATAACTTATTTTATTTCCTTGTGAATAGTATGTTTCCTCAGAATAGGATTATATTTTTTGAGTTCCAGCCTGTCAGGTGTGTTCTTCTTATTTTTGGTTGATATATACCTCGAAGTTCCCGGCATTCCGCTGTTCTTATGCTCGGTGCATTCCAAAATCACCTGCTGCCTTCCGCCTTTGCTTTTCTTTGCCATGATTATAATACTTTAACGCCTTCTTTTTCAAGTTCTTTAAGGTATGCGTAAATACCTTTCTTATTGATCGTCCTGAGTGCACTGGTCGATACCTTCAGCTTGATTGTCCGGTTTAATTCGGGAATAAAGAATTTCTTCTCCTGAAGGTTGGGATAAAATTTACGCTTGGTTTTCTTGTGTGAGTGCGAAACATGGTTCCCAACCATCGCTTTCTTTCCCGTTAAATCACATACTCTTGACATAATAATTACTTATCTTTTGGGGGTGCAAATATCAAAATATTTTTAACATCAACAAAATTAATGTGAAAGATAATTTTAGGGGTAAATAATGACGTTAATGCGTGCCTGGCATCCTGTAAACTTGCAGTCTTTTCATTCAACTGGTTTGTCATAAAAAAGGTCATGATACCTTCTGGGGACTTAAAATAACTTGAGCTGTTCGGCACTGTTGTCCGATGGGTTTTTTGGCTTTTTCTCAGCTACAGATTTTTCGGGTTTGTTCATGGGTTGGCCTTCCTCTTGTTTTTTCTCCGGTTCTTTTATTTCTGCTGGTTGTATATCCGTTACGGGGGCTTCCTTTTTCTCCTGGATTTCTTCAGGTTTTTCCTTTTCATTTGTACCGTCTTCTGTATGAGCTGTTGCTTCTTCTTTATCCGGTTCATCTTCCCATTCTTCATCATAAACGATATCTACTACTTTGATATCTGTTATTTTCCCTGAAGAGAGCTTTTTCCCAACAGTTTTCCATCCGGTAACGTCAAACAGTTCACTAAGTTCCTGATGCTCAGTGTGCTTTTCCCCGGTTTTTTTATCGGTAAAATTGAATTTGATAATTGTATGGTCGCCTGTTGAGACAAGGGTCAGTGTTGACCCCGGATCTTCTGAAATAAATAAAAACTCCCGCCCCGTTGTAGTCGTTTCAACCTTAAATCGTTTGACAAAATACTGCTTATAGCCACCATGGTAATACACGCATGTTATGATGCGTTCTTCATTGAATTGTTCGATATGGATGAGTTTGTCGAAATTGTAATGATTCGACAAATCGAATTTTGTCAACTCATAGGAGCCATCATTATAGAAAGCGATAATTCTGTCATCCGGGGTAAAATTACCCAGGTATTGCCCTGTTTCTTTCGTGTTAAGCTTTCCAACGTGCTCATCATACCAGGCATCAATGCCTATGATGTTTTCTGTATTGACCGATTTTCTGGTTATTTTCCTGACGGGGTATTTTGTCAGGATATTGCCCTGGGCATTCCGTCCTTTTATTGCCACTGTTGCAAAATCGAACTCAAATACTTTTTTTCGTGCTTTACAGGATGCCGACAAATTAACCGTCACAATTTCGGTTTCACCCAGCGGGTTAGAGGTCAGGTAAAGGATCTTTGAATGAGGATTTCCCTTGGTTACGTCATATACTTTTTCGCGTGTGACCGAGTTTACATTAAACCTCTTTACCATGGCTTTTTTTGATTTGCCGTCATAGTAAACAAGGTTGTAAGTCAACCTTTCGTCATCTTTTTTGAATACGTCTATATGAACAATATCCTTCCCTGCAAAAACTTTCTCCTCGACTTTTTGTACCGAGTAAGTGCCGTCTTTCCTGAAGGTAATAATATCATCCAGCTCAGAACATTCGCCAACCAATTCATCTTTTTTCAGTCCAAAACCAAAAAATCCTTCCTTTGTATTGACATATAGTTTTTTATTAGCCACCGCTACATCTTTGACTTCTATCGTGTCAAAGGATTTTATTTCTGTTTTTCTTTCCCGGCCCTTTCCGAATTTTTTTTGTAGTTCGGTAAAATACCTGATGGCAAACTGTACCAGGTGGTCGAGGTTGTACTGGGTTTCTTCCAGATCATTTTCAATATTTTGAATGATGTCATCTGCTTTAAAAGAATCATATTTGGATATTCTTTTAATCTTGATCTCCGTCAGCCTGATAATGTCATCCTGTGTAACCTCCCTGCGCAAATGCTTAATGTATGGTTTCAATCCGGTATCAATGGCCCCGAGTACAGCCTCCCAGGTCTCACATTCTTCAATATCCCTGTAAATACGTTTCTCAATAAATATTTTTTCCAGCGATGCAAAATGCCATTTTTCCAACAGGGCATCTTTCTTAATCAGAAGCTCTTTTTCCAATAGCGATACAGTCCTGTCAACAGTATGTTTCAGGATGTCTGTAATGGAAAGAAAAACCGGTTTTTCGTTAAGGATCAGGCATGCATTAACAGAAATAGATGTTTCGCACGAAGTGAATGCATACAAGGCATCTATGGTAACATCAGGTGATATACCTTTTGGAATTTCAACAATGACTTCCACATCACGGGCTGTATTATCCGTTACCTGCCTGATTTTAATTTTGCCATTGTCATTGGCTTTTATAATGGATTCTATCAGGCTACCGGTAGTAACACCATAGGGCACAGACCTGATGGCGAGGGTTTTTTTATCAACGATTTCAATCTTTGACCGGATCTTTACCCTGCCACCTTTTTTGCCGTCATTGTAATTGCCGAAATCAGCCATACCGTTTGTAGGGAAATCCGGATACAAGCTGAAGTTATCCCCTTTCAGGTAGCTGATTGCAGCCTGTATGATCTCAACAAAGTTGTGCGGTAATAGTTTGGTTGACAAGCCGACAGCAATACCTTCCGCTCCCTGCGCCAGCACCAACGGAAATTTCATAGGCAGCACCACAGGTTCTTTTTTCCTTCCATCATAGCTGGCCTGCCATTGTGTTGTGTCCGGATTAAAGGCTACTTCCAGCGCAAATTTAGAAGGCCTTGCCTCAATATACCTGGATGCTGCTGCGCTGTCTCCGGTCACAATGTCTCCCCAGTTCCCCTGGGTGTCAATCAACAGGTCTTTTTGTCCCAGGTTGACAATGGCATCACCGATAGAGGCATCACCGTGGGGGTGGTATTGCATGGTAGAACCTATGATATTGGCCACTTTGTTAAACCGGCCGTCATCCATCATTTTCATGGCGTGGAGAATCCTTCGCTGAACCGGTTTAAGTCCATCATCAAGGGCAGGCACGGCCCTTTCAAGAATAACATACGAGGCATAGTCCAAAAACCAGTCTTTATACAATTCGTTGACTGGCGACAGTGAACCATCCTGAGTCCTTGTTGGTTCGTCCTGGCTGTTTGTTTTCTCCTCTTCGTTCATTATTTCTTCAAATGTCTGGTTGATTTGCCTCAGGCCGGGATAGCAAAGTCCTCCGGCTTTTCTTCTACTATGTCTTTTTCAATCCTAAGATTGTCAATAATAAAATCCTGACGTTCCTGGGTGTTTTTACCCATGAAATAGGAAAGCATTTTCTTGACATCCGTTTTATCTTCAAGGTTGACAGGGGTCAATTTCATGTTTTTTCCAATAAAAATCCCGAACTCATCAGGTGAAATTTCTCCAAGTCCCTTAAAGCGTGTTATTTCAGGCTTCCCACCCAGCTTTGCAATTGCCTGTCTTTTTTCTTCTTCCGAATAACAATAGAATGTTTCTTTTTTGTCACGTACGCGGAACAATGGTGTTTCCAGGATATAAACATGGCCGTCTTTTACCAGGTCGGGAAAAAACTGAATAAAAAATGTCAGTAGCAACAGACGAATATGCATACCATCCACATCGGCATCGGTAGCAATTACAATGTTGTTGTACCGGAGGCTGTCCATGCCGTCTTCAATGTTTAGAGCATGTTGAAGCAGGTTGAATTCTTCATTTTCATAGACCACATTTTTTTTCAGGCCGAAAGAATTCAGTGGTTTGCCCCTGAGGCTGAACACTGCCTGGGTTTGAATATTGCGCGACTTTGTTATGGAACCACTGGCAGAATCTCCCTCGGTAATGAACAGGGTTGTGTCATACCTGTTTTCATCATCATTATCATCAAAATGAATTTTGCAGTCACGTAATTTTTTATTGTGGATGTTCGCCTTTTTTGCCCTTTCGCTCGCCAGTTTTTTAATGCCGTTGATAGCCTTTCGCTCCCGCTCTGACTGTACTATTCTTCTATGTAACTCTTCTGCAACCTTAGGGTTTTTGTGCAGGTAATCATCCAATTCCTTTTTTAAAAATTCATTGATATAGGATTTGATAGACTGGCCATTGGGTTCCATGTGGTTTGAGCCCAGTTTGGTTTTGGTTTGAGATTCAAAAGTGGGTTCAATGATCTTTACGCTGACTGCTGCAATAATGGAGGTCTTGATATCGGATGCATCAAAATTCTTTTTGTAAAATTCCCTGATGGTTTTTACGTAGGCTTCTTTAAAAGCTGACAGATGTGTACCGCCCTGTGGTGTATACTGGCCGTTGACAAAGGTGTAATATTCTTCCCCATAATGATTGTTGTGCGTAATGGCCATCTCCACATCCTCACCTTTGAGGTGGATTAAAGGATAAACCAGGTCGTGTTCCGAAGTCTTTCCTTCCAACAGGTCTTTCAGGCCTCCGGTCGAATGGAACTTTTTATCATTAAAGTAAATGGAAAGCCCGGTATTCAAATAAGCATAATTCCAAAGCATCTTTTCGATGTACTCAGGGATAAACCTGAAATTTTCGAAAATACCCTCATCCGGGATAAACTCTACGTAGGTCCCGTTGGGTTCGTTGATCTTTGTTTCGGGAAAATCTTCAACCAGCTCACCATAGGAATAAATAGCTTTTTTGGCTACATTTTCCCTGACTGATTTAATCACAAAATGCTGTGAAAGTGCATTCACCGCTTTTGACCCTACACCATTCAGCCCAACTGATTTTTTAAATACCTTGCTGTCGTATTTTCCACCTGTATTGATTTTCGATACACAGTCCAGGACTTTGCCCAATGGGACACCACGGCCGTAATCACGTATGGAAACAGTCTTGTCGTCAATATCGATCTCAATCTTTTTTCCATATCCCATGACAAATTCATCTATGGAATTGTCTATGATTTCTTTGATCAGAATATAAATTCCGTCATCACGGGAACCCCCATTCCCCAGCTTCCCGATATACATGCCGGGCCTTGTTCTGATATGCTCTTTCCAGTCGAGGGAGCGGATGGAATCTTCGGTATATTTTGTTTGGCTCATAGGGCTCAGGGCAGATTTTTTTGAATGTACAAAGGTATTAAATCGCCCTCAATCCTTTACCAACACTGAATTCACAATCTGTGGAAAAGAAAAATTATGAGTTTTTCTCAGGGAAATATTCAGGTGTGGTACAACTTTCATTTTTTTACTACCGTCAATTAAACATCAAATAAAAAATGTAAGTTTGGTGGCATAAATGTTGTGAAACCCAAAACCCCAATAATAGTTCATAAATGAATAAAAATCTGATACTAATAAGTCTCCTGATCCTTTCTGCCGGTGTTTCAGCACAGGATTTTACAAAGATTAATTTTGAAAAAACAGTCATTAATTTTGGAAATATCAAAGAAGAGGATGGCTCTGTAACTGCAACCTTCATCTTTAAAAACGAAGGTAAAAATCCATTCCTGATCTCCAAGGTAAAATCCAGTTGCGGTTGTACAACACCCTCCTATTCCAAAGAACCTGTTAAACCCGGGAAAAAGGGATTTATCAATGCCGTTTATAACCCGGCAAACGTTTCGGGCGAGTTTGATAAATATATTACGATTTCAGGAAATATTAAAACCAATATTAACCTGGTTGTAAAAGGCAGTGTTACGCCCAGAAAAAAAACCATTCTGGATGACTACCCTTTTATTGCCGGCAACCTTCGTTTTGAACGGAAACAAATATTGTTTGGTGATATTTTCGATAAATCAATCGATACGGCATTGATCAGGGTTTACAATCCCTCCGACAAAGCGGTGACCATAAAAAAAATGATTTCCCCTTTGTACATCGGCAGCATGCAGTTCCCCATGAAAATAGGCCCCGGGGATAAGAAAACAATCATGGTCTTTTACAATGCACCCATGCGAAACGACCTGGGTTATCTGTTTGATGATATTTCCCTGGAAACCAATGACCCCATTTTGCCGGAAATACCCCTGGTAGTGGTTGCCAATATTATCCAGGATTTTGAGCACATGTCTCCTGACGAACTGAAAGAAACAGCCCGGATCAAATTCGATAAATTAACCCATGATTTTGGCGATGTCCAGGAAGGAAAAGTTGTTACAACTACTTTCTGGCTAAAAAACGAAGGCAAAACAAAGTTGACTATCTACGATATCGAAACCAGTTGTGGTTGCACCGCAACTACCCTGGGCCTGCGCAAACTGGAGCCCGGTGAAACCACTCAAATGAAAGTGGTATTTCATACCAAAGGAAGGCAGGGCCCTCAAACCAAACTGATCAAAGTTAAATCCAACGATCCCTTCAATAAAACTATGGTCATTACCATCCAGGCGAATGTGGTCAACACCAGGTAATTTCGGATTGCATTTCAAAACGAACCACAATAGTTATACTACAATATTTTGATCCTGTAAACAATACACGCATTTTTACGAAGAACCATTTTTAAAAGCAATAACCCTGTTAAGCCCTCATTTTATCATAAAAGGCTATACCCATTCAGATATAGCCTTTTATTTAACTTGTAGGAAAAATTAACCCTTACGGCTTCATTTTTTCCGGCAGCATGACAATACGGATCACCTTATTCAGGTCAATGTATTTGTGTGCTGTTGCTTTGATCACATCATTATCCAGCGCTTTGATTTTATCCTCATAGCCCGGAATATTTGTAAAATCCTCCTGGTTGTAATAATGTGAATAAATAGTCCTCAGCCAGTAATTGTTTTCCCTTTGGTTTACTTCGTTCGACCTCAGAAGGGTTTCTTTGATTTTATTTAAGTTCGTTTCTGTACTGCCTTCTTCCTGAAGTTTCCTGATTTCATCATAGACACTGTTCACCAGTTTGTCGACATTAGCGGGGGCACAACCGAAATATACTCCCACAAAGTAACCATCTTCCGGGTATTTGTGCTGCGAAGCCCATGAACTGATGGAATAAACACCACTTTGTTCTTCCCGGATATTTTCACGGAGCCTGATGTTCAGTATCCTGATCATGGCATCCAGGTCTAACCTGGTTTCAGGGTTATACTTATAATCCCCTAAACCTTCAAATGCGAGGAATACTGTGGCCTTATCTTCCATGCCACGGTATATTGTTTTCTCTATGCTGTTTTCAGGCGTTTTTACACCCAGGTTTTTCCAGTTTTCCCTATCATCAGTGGCAGGCAGGCTACCCAGGTACTTCTCTATCATGGGCTGGATTTTATCATATTCAAAATTACCAACAAATACAAAGGTAAATTCACCGGCATTGGCAAATCGTTCTTGATAAATGGCCATCATTCTTTCAATATCAGCCTCTTTCAGTTTGTCCAGGGTCAGGGGCATTTTTCGCGGATGATAATTGCTCAGGGTTGTAGCAATAGTATCGCTAAAGGCAGCTCGTGGTGATGCACTTTTGTTTTCCAGTGAATTCCTCTGTTCCGAAATAAAGTTGCCATAGGCTTTCAGGTCTTTCCGCGGCTGTGTAAAGTACAAGTGTACCAATTGAAAAAATGTTTCCAGGTCATCGGGGGAAGTATTTCCGCTAATTCCTTCTGACAACTCTCCAATATAGGGACTGACGGACACAATTTTCCCGGCCAGTTTCTTTTCGAGTTCGATGTTGTCAAATTCTCCTATTCCCGAACGGTTGATCACGGCATCAGCATATTTTGCCGAAACATCATCTTCCGCTCCGTAAAGCGAATAACCACCAGGGCTAAAAGCTCTCATTCTTATTTCGTCATTTTTGAAATCTGTCTTTTTCAAAATGACCCTGACACCGTTGCTCAATGTCCATTCCTGTGCATCAATTTCAGTAATATCTTTTTTGTCAGTCACTGTTCCGGCAGCAGGTAATTCACTGATAAGGGGTTTGTTGGAATAATTGTCGATGTAGGGCGCTATATCTTTTTCCTTGTTGACTTTTTTGATCACCTTAAGCAACCCTTTTTCCGTTACAGTGTTGACCCCTTCTTTTTCAGGAAGGGTTACCACAATAACATTATTTTTAGTCATAATCATTTTATCGATCATCGCATTGACCTCTTCAATGCTTATTGTTGGCATGTACTTTTCGTACAACGCCTTTTCGTAAGTGATACCTGGAAATGATTCGTTTACCAGAAAGTTGCGCTGGTATTCGGAAGCATACCTGGTACTTTTTTGTTTGTCTTTTTCCTTATACGACTTTTCTATTCCACGAAGTATTTCAACTTTTTGCCTTTCCAGTTCAGTTTTGGTAAATCCGTGCAATTTTACCCTTCTTACCTCCTCCATCAGCACCTGCAGGCTGCGTTCTACTTCGTTGTTTTTCGGGATGGCAACCAGCATAAAAGCATCTTTTGTGCGGACAATGGGGCTGGACTGGCCCATGGCAAACATAAAGGGTGGGTTTTCGTCCTGCATTTTTTCCTGCAAACGGCTGGTCAGCATGGAAGAAAACAGACTTTCGACTATGCCTGTGCGATAGGTGCCGTGGTTTACTTCAGTATCTTTATCCCTTTTAATAAAATACAATAGTTGTGAATAGGGGTTTTCTTTGTCAGAAACAATGGAGACGAGTGTTTCGTCATGATCCGGGACTTTATACATAATCCGTTCCCGGGGATTTTTACTTGCCGGAATCGGTGAAAAGTATTTAACTATATAGTCTTTTACTGAATCCACATCAAAATCGCCAACAGCTATTACTGCCTGCAAATCGGGCCTGTACCAGTCGTGGTAAAATCTTTTTACAGCATCGTGAGGTGAATGAAGCAGGATGTTGGTATCACCAATGACCATTCTTTCGGCATAATGCGAACCATGAAACATAACCGGAAAATATTTCCTCATCATTCTGTCCTGTGCTCCACGTCCCAGACGCCATTCTTCTACAACCACGCCTCTTTCCTTGTCAATTTCATCATTGTCAAAAGAAACATTGTGGGCCCAGTCAGACAGGATCATGAAGCCGGTATCCATGTAAGCCGGATTGTCAAGGGGTATCTGAAGGAAATAAACCGTTTCATCAAAGCTGGTATAAGCATTTAATTCAGCACCGAACCTCATACCTATACTTTCCAGAAAATTAACCAGTTTGTGTTTGGGGAAATTTTCTGTCCCGTTGAAAGCCATGTGCTCACAGAGGTGTGCCAATCCAAGCTGGTCATCGTCTTCAACCACTGAGCCTGCATTGGTGACAATCCTCAGTTCAGCCCTGTTTTTCGGGGTTTCATTATGACGGATGTAATACCTGATCCCGTTATCCAGAGTACCGTAAATCACATCAGGGTCTGTCGGTAGTGTTGCTGCCGGGTCATCCGGTATCTGAATTTCATTTTGTGCCCAGGCTGTCATCATCCCGGCAGCCATGACCATCATTAAAACATATTTAATCATTGATTTCATAATACTATTTTTATTGTCTTAATTTCTAAAGGGGCAAAAGTACCTAAAAATCCCATAATCAGTACGTTTTCTTAAACAAGCGACAGGATTTTTTCAGAAATAATTCCTCCGGCAGTACGGAATTTTTGTACAGCGCCCAATTATCCTTATTTTTAAACTTTAATATATCGCTTTTGAAAGACAAGAAAACAGATAAAAGGCTTTTGCCACCTGAGAAGAGTAATAACCTGTTTGCCGATATTTACAAATTCCTTTTGCACAAACCGGATAAACCGACCCTGATCCGGTTTACCTCTCCTGAGGAACGAGACAACTACAATCAGCGCGTTCTGCAACGAACCGGCATGGAAACAGAGAAATACTCGGTGTTGAACATTCATAAAATCGGGGTAGATGTGCCGGCCAGTTTTGTTTTTAAGGAGCTTGAACAATGGAATGGACATTCCTCCTGCTGGCCCAACCATATTGCCCGTGTCGAACGGGTCAACAACAACCTGGAGCATATCCGTATTTTGCCTATGGGCTGGAAAAAATACCCGCTTGGGTTTAAAAATAGTTTTTTCGGGTTCAGGATCATTCCACTTTTCCTGCTCAATGCCATCCGGATCAAACCCCTGCCCGATGCTTTTGATTTTGATAATGCCCGATACATCCTGTACAACTGTACCGGTGGTTACCCTATTGGTATTTTTATTATGTATGTACGCTCATCTATCCCCGAAATGGGCGAATATACTAAATCACAACTGGCGTTTGCCGTTAGTTTTAATTTTTATGGCAAAGTGAAAAAAACTCCCTGGCACTGGCTGGTAAACAAAATCTGGGAGAGTGTCCACAACCGGGTAACGGCCAATGTGCTCAACCGCATGAAACAACTGGCAGAATGGCGCTTTTCGCTGATTGAGAAGAATCGATAATACCGCTCAGAGTTCTTCAGGAAGTACGCTGAGTGGGACAAGAGGGGTTTAATTCTTTAATGGGCATAAACCCCG
>CAZVAY010000017.1:0-17710 GCA_964625265.1 uncultured Sphingobacteriales bacterium
CTTTAGGGTATAGCACCAGGATGGGATTTGATAGGATAGCGCGAGTTCCATTGCATTGCTGTCTGCATAGGCTTGTGCAGAGCTTAAGTATACCGGTTCCATGATAGAACCATTATTCCGGTCCAATGCCTCATGGTAATCGTACAAACCATGCGTGGCAATCGTGTCGAATTTTCTGTTTTTTGATATTTGGATTTTTTTAATCCTTGCAGCCATTAAAGCCCGTCCGTCCTCCAGCCATTGATCCAATGATTTATTTTCTGCCATAATGCTTTAATTTAAGTTGAAATAACATTAATAATGTATTTCAAAAATATTGGATTGACAGGAAAAAGAGTAATAATGGAGACTTAATGCACTAAATTATGTTATTTGCTTTCAGATTGTAAGTAAATCGAGCAAATAAGTATAAATTTGTAAAAGATTCAAAAATTTACAAATGAACAACTCACAAATTGACAGCACCGACAAAAAGATACTTTCTCTTCTACAATCAAATGCACGAGCCCCATATCTTGAAATTGCACGGCAATGCCATATCTCAGGCGCTGCAGTTCATCAACGAATGCAGAAGCTTATCCAGGCAGGTATAGTCTGTGGGTCAAGGCTCGATCTGTCACCACAGAAACTTGGTTACATGACCTGTGCTTTTATAGGCATACAGATAAATCTGACTTCAACCTCAACGCATGATGAGGTTTTTAAAAAAATCAGGGACATTGATGAAATAGTGGAGTGCCACCATATTACTGGTAAATTCAGCATTTTGGCTAAAATACACACGTATTCCAACGAACACCTGAAAAAAGTGATCGTAAACCACATCCAGACCGTACCTGAAATAATCAGTACAGAGACATTTATCTCCCTGGAAGAAGGATTTCACAGGGAAATCCCACTTCGGTAAGCCTGGTCTATTGATTCAATGAAAAAACCGGATTAATATCTCCGGTCTCTGTTGAAACCACCGCGGTTATCTTCGCGTTTGCGTGCTTCGTTTACTTTAAGATTCCTGTTATCTACAGGTTGGTCATTCAGTTCGCGAATTGCATTTTGTGCTTCATCGTCATTCGGCATTTCAATAAATCCGAAGCCTTTGCTTCTTCCGGTATACTTATCAGCAATGATTTTGACACTGCTTACTTCGCCAAAAGCTTCAAAAACTTCTTGTAGTTTTTGTTCATCAAGAGAGTAGGAAAGATTCCCAACATAAATGTTCATAAGAAATAGATATTAAAAATTAAGAGTGCAAATGTAGTATATTTTATTTCAGAAATCACCAAATAAATAAAAAAATTAGTTTGAGAGCTGTTTATTCAGTGGTTCCCCCTGGTAAAGCATGACCATACTGATATATAAAATCGGGCCCGTTGGGATTTGCCCCAATACCGCATTGCCATAGCTCGCAATCATGATCCCGAATACGCCTCCTGCCAGGGCTGTGAGCTTTGCAGCCAGTTCTTTATCAGTGACTTTTGTCCAAATTATATAAAGTCCGTAACCTAGTATATAAAACAAATAGAATAAATGAATAAGCAAACCGATTATGCCTTGTTCTACCCAGATTTTAACATACCAACTGTCAGTGGGGGTTTGAGCCAGAAAAGTATTTGGGGAAAACCGGAGTCCCCAATTACCTGATGAGCCAATTCCCCCGCCAAATGGCCTGGTCTTCATATAGGCTTTTAACTTTCTTTGGTTTTCAAGCCGAACCTGCAGGGAGGGGTCATTGGGGTCAAATGCAGAGCGTAACCTATGGATTGTATAATTGCTGTTACCTATGGTTGTGTATTTGAAAAATATGAATACACCTACCATCAGAAAAAAACCTGCTATAAGGATTTTAAAGTTTTTCTTCATAAAAAAATAGACTATGGCACCGCCCAGGGGAACTGCAATGGCTCCTCGTGTTCCCGAAATGGCGAGGCCATAAAGGCCCAATAAACCTACAGTTAAGAAAAACACTTTCTTTTTCAGGTTCTTAACATTAACGCCAATAATTAGCCCCATGACAGCTGCATGTCCCTGGGCAGCACCAAACTGGCCTGCATCGCTCAGGAAGGAAAATACACGTAGTTTGCCAAAAAGAATATGGGTTGTCGCTGCGCCTGCATCCAGCCACCTTTGTTCCCAGGGGTCAACTCCCATCTTCAATTGCATGATCCCCTTTAGTGAGGCCAGGATACTGAATGTTCCCCAGATATAGAGGAATGTGTCCAGGTGTTTGACTTTGTTCATTAGCATAAATGCCACTACCACGGTGAGCACAAAGTACAAAGCAACCCCACGCATTGCATAAAACCAGGCTGCTGAACTGACTGCTTCGGGGTTAACAAGTTCAAAAAGGTTATAAACAAACCAAACCAATGAAAAATAAAACAAGGAATTTTTTACTTTTTTCCAATCCTGTTTTTCCGAGAAACCTTTCAGAAAAATAGCTATCAGCGTAAGCAAAAGAATTCCATCCACAGCCAAACCAAGCGGGACATTACCGATATACCTCAATAAGCCCAGTGTGAAAAAGGAAAGAAACAGGAGGGTCCAGATACCCCATATGGGTTGGGTGAAAACAAGGAAAAAATAAAAATAGATTCCTGGCAGAATAGCAATTATGGCAGCAAAAGGCAAACCTGACCGGGCTATCAGGTATCCGGATACCAACAGGCTCAGGAATAGAAATGCCAGTAATATTGGATTCCTAAGCTGGTAGGCACCAGTTCTTTTGTCAAACGGGCTGCTGGTCATCATTTAGTTATTTGAGGCAAACACATCTTTAAACCTGAAAAGTAATTTTCTGTAAAACCAATAGCCTTCTTTTAATAACCTTATTGGTTCTATACCAATTTCTTTGTTGGTATAATGCCAGCCAACAAACAGGCCCAACAAGGTAAAAAAGATAGTAACACCGGCTACGGCCATTAACACCGATATTATTGACATGTTTGGGAAAATCTTTATTAGTACGAAAACAGCTAATAAATCACCAACAATGTTGGCCGAGGTCATATAAATGATCTTGTAAAAATTTAGCTTTGGTTTATTCAAACTATCCAGCGCAACACCTGTAAACCTGTCTGCCGGAAGTATCAACCCGTAAAAGCAAAACAATCTGAATACCCATGCAGCTTCCACATATTGGTGTCCACCGATAATGATCATGATATTCTCAGCAAAAATGAAAGCGATCAATAACAAGGGGATAAACAGCAGTGTTAATCCACCTGCATTGGCATAAAAAAGTTGCTTTACTTTAAAATTATCATTTGCGATACTTGCCTTTGACATTCGTGGGAATGCAGTGGATGTAAAACTCCGTAAAGGGATCTCCATAATCTCAGTCAGCTTGAGCGGCACTGAGTAAAGTGCAACGCCTGCCGTTCCCAAAAATGGGCTTAAACCGATAATAAAGGTATCAGCACTTTTTAACAGGTTACTGCCAATAAGCGTTCCCGTTGAAAACTTTCCAAAATCAAGGATTTGTTTTGTTTTGGCCTTGTCGTAATAAGAGATGAAATTCAATCCGTCCCATTTTTTAATAATAGCCAATAATGAGATTAAAGCGGTAATACTGAAATTAACAATGATGACTGTTTCAATATTAACTTTAAAAAACAAGAGGTTTAGCAATAAAAACAGGACAAATGTGATCATCAGGCTGCTGCGAAGTACTAGTATCCGTTCAAATCGTTGTTCGGCATGTGAAATAATGATCGCATTGTTCAGGGGCAGGTTCACCAGGGCAAGTACCGGGTACCATTTAAAAAAATACCTGTAACCGGAGTTTTGGATGGGATCATGAAAGATAATATTGGCGAGAAAAATAACAACGATAAAGATCAGGGTAATAACAATGCCAATCACCCAGTTGGAGCCTTTAAGCTTTTTGGCTTCTTCATCTCCGGCTCCCGACAAAAACCGTATCAATGCTGTACGTGTCAGTCCGAAACGAAACATTTCAATAAAGACAGAGCCTGCAACATAAAGTACCCAGGCACCAAATATTTCCTTAGAGAAAGTTCGTGTCAGAATTATGAATGAAATAAACCCCAGGATCGCCTGTGTTATCTGGTTTGCAAATGAGTGGATATTTTTTTCCTTCAGTATATTAGATCCCAGGCTCATGAAAAACTTTCTTTACTATGGATCTGGAATTTCAATATTCTTTTTAATAGCTGCCTCATAAGTGACCTTTTTTTAGGTATTTCTCCAATTACCGACTCAAGGGCTTCAAGACTGACCCCATTTAAAAAGAATACAGGTTCTTTTTCTGATAAATTGGAAAATGTATCCAGGGCACGTTTGTCAGCCTCATTCCATGTACGGTTCGAACGGGCAACAAGCACCGGGGCATCAATTGATTTATACATGCCTACGGAGAAACTATTGTATAGTAAGGCTGGTAATTCAAGCAAAATATAATGGTGCTCTTCCAGCTTTGCAGTGCCATCGGGCAGCAGGTCTAAAACGGAACCTGCATGACTAAGAGCGATGCCGCCCTGGTAATAAATCTGACCTTCCATCATTGTTTTTTCCGGGTCATCAGGGCTGAGTAGTATTGTTGTAGGCTCAACTTCTTTTAACTTGCTAAACAATTTCTCAGATATCATTGATTTTCCTTCCTGTGTCCTTGTGCTGATAAAAGCAATAACTTTTTGTTTTTTTGTATTAAAAATATCACCGGATTTTAACTGAATATTCTGAAATAAAATATCTGTCAGTCGATCCATGATGAGTGGGTAATCGACCTTTTTAAATCCGGATGGCAGTAAAGGGAATACACTCCCAAACGGAATACCTATCACTTTTTCAGCATTTTCCGGGTTCTTCAATGTTGTATCAAAGAATTCAAGCAGCACAATCAACGCCAATACCAAAATAAAACCTGCAAAGGCTGCAGCTATGATCAGTAATTTGCGTTTTGACGGTTGCGGTTGAATAGGGTAGAAGGGCAGGTCGACCGGTTTGATGTTGGAAGAAAACTCAATATTTTGTTGTTTTAGTTTGGCTTCGTTCAGGCTGTTCAATAACGACATATATTCCTGTTCGGCAATATCAATTTCCCTTTCAATCCTTTTTAAACTGGCGCCTAAAGGTGCAAATTGGTTATACTTATCGGTAAATTCTTTTTTCCTTTCAACCAAAACGGTCATTTTTGCATCGCTTTCCTCATATTCCATCACTTTGGTCAACCATTCCTGTAAAAGGTCCTGCAGCGGCATTCCCTGGATGGTATTATTGTAACTATACAATTCGGTTATTGCGGCTTCAAGTTCATCCCTGATTTTTTGCGCTTTATTTTTCAGGTACACCAATTCCCAGGCATTCGAATCTGATTGAAAAGCTTCTACCATGGCAATCCTGGTGGTTAAATCACCAAGTTCTTTTCTTTTCTTCACAATTTCTGATGAAGCCAGGTTAATTTCCCCTCTCAGGTTAAGCCGGTTTTCAATTTTTCGAAGGGCTGCCTCGGCTGAAGCCCTTTTCATTTTTTCTTCCTGGTAGGAAAGGTCAAGGTCTTCGTTTTGCTCAGCAATGAATTTCGTTTGCTCATAGTAATTTATGATGCTGTTTTTCTCATTAAAATCAAGCAATTTATCCTCAGAGATTTGCAATCTGCGTGTGGCTTGGTTTACCTGTTTCTGGAAATATTTTACAACGGCATCAGTCTGGTTCTCTTTAATTTTTTTAAAGTTTTCAATAAATACATCAATGAGAATTAATAAGGCTTGTTGGCAAATTCCAGGGTCATCCAATTCAAACGACATTTCAATCAGGTCGCTGTTCCCAATTCTTTTGGGTTTTATAGTTGACAGGGCTTTAATGCTGTAATGAGGATGTTGATAATTTAACAATTCATAGATAAATCCTGTGTCGCTGGCATTTTTATACTTGAACAGATAGGTGACAATGGTGTCAATCATAGCCTTATCGTATGTTGAAAACCCCTGGGCTACGTTCATCTGGCCCAGTCCCTTATTATCCTCATTCAATTCTTCAGTTCCAGATACAACTAAACTATCGGTAAATGCTTTTTTTGTTTCCAATCCACCCACAATAATTTTTTGCCCCTCTCTAACCACGCGCTCTGTGAGATTATTCCACTTGATCAGGTTGCTAACCAAAGTGTTAAAATTTTCAGCAATCGATATTATTTCTTCATCTTGCTCAGGTGTATAGTAGTAATTTGTATCCTCTTTAATTACCTGTATTTCCTTTTGTTGGTTGTCATCCCCTGAAAGTACCAGCAAACGGTCATCAACATTGATGTTATAGTTTTCCAGGTTGTTAATCTTCATTAGTTTTTCAACGCTGATATTGTACTTTTTAGCTATAGAATAGAGCGTTTCGTCAGGCTTAACAAAATGAAAAACCGGAGTAGTTCCCTTTAGTTCCTTCCCGGTCTTTTCTTCCGGATTAATCTTTGGTTTAACCTGGCTGATAAGCGTTCCGGGTGGATATTGTTCCTTAACCCGTTTCACCATTTCTTTAATTTCGACCGGAACTATTGTTTGCAATTCATCATAATTCTTCTTACTGATATATTTAGGGACTGCATGATCAATATCAAGGTAAAGATGTTGGGCCAGCAACCTTAAACTGACTTCTTCCAATGTTTCCCTCGATTTGATGATATTAACCAGGTTGTCAAACGCATTATTGGTGGCAAAATAATCCACCTTGGAATTGGCACCGGACTCAATATTATATCCTGATGTTATCCCGGTGTAAATAGATGTTTTAGTTGAGTAATATTTGGTTTCATTTTTTGTAAAATAGAAAACTGTGGCAGCCAATATCAAGGGTACAGCAATGAGCAGTACCAGGTTTCGTAAAATAAGTTTTATGAAAAAAATGATATTCATCTATTTCAGACTTAAATTAAACTTGATACCGGTAAGCTCCTGAAGCATCATGTAATTGGTCACAAAATCACTCTTTGCTGTTTCAAAAGCACTTAATGCCCTGCTATTAATTTCAGTTATGGACGATAATTCTGAAACGTTTATTTCGCTGTTCTGGAATTTTTTCTCGGCCATTTGAAGGTTTACATTTGAAGATTGGAGGTTAGAGGCCTGGATTTTTAACAGTTTTTGTGATAGAAGTAATTGGTTGTACTGAATAATAACCTCTTTTCGTATATCATCTTTTTTCGATTCCCTGCTATAGATGGATTGTTTCCTTTCAAATTCTGCAAACCTGATCTGATTTTTTCGGTCTGCCATATCCGATAAAGGTAGTTTAAAATACACCGCACCACCATAACGTGTTTGGATTTGGTTGGAATAAACAGTTACCGGGGTTCCTGCCGGAGATTCGGAAAGTGATAAATTATCATAAGTCCCATACCTGAGGTCTGTGCTGATGCCCAGGTTTCGTAACCATAATCTTTTTTCACTAAGTATCTTCGATTCTTTGGCCTTAACCCCTGCATCCCAGAATTTTATTTCCGCAGAATGGCTGATGGCTGAATCAATCAGGGTCTCCAGAGGCGGTAACAGGCTGGATATATTGTCACTTAAAGGATTAAATACATTATTGTCATTATCCTGGCCCATTAAATGAAAACCACTCGCCAGGGCCATTGCAATTAACCATATTTTACTGGTCTTAAACATTTTCTTTTTGAATAAATGCGGTAAATGTTTTGATGAGTAATTTAAAGTCATTCCACAATGAAAATGTTTCATTGTACTTCAGGTCGAGTGCCAGCCGCTCTTCTTCCGACATGTTATCACTGCCTCTCTTGGTTACCTGCCAGAGCCCTGTGATTCCCGGAGGGGTGAGAAAACGTCCTGCCAGGCTGTCTTCAGTCAGTTTTTCAGCCTCATTAACTGGCAGCGGCCTGTTTCCAACAATGGACATATCTCCTTTTAATACATTAATTAATTGGGGTAGTTCATCAATGCTGTATTTCCTTATGAACCGGCCTACCCTGGTGATCCTGGGGTCGTTTTTAATTTTTAGATAAGTAGGGGGTGCTATTTCTTTCTTTTGCCGGAGATAATTTCGTTCGCATATTTCTTTATCACCAAATTTTAAATAGGGTGAACAACTTACCCCTTCGGGCAACCGCGCACAGTCCTGACAGGGTAAATCAAAATCGATTTCATTTTTATCATTGGCTTTAGCATATTGGTTGAGGTGTTGTAGTTCTTTGATCATTTTATCAGCGCCCTGGAACATGGATCGAAACTTCAGGAAACCAAATACTTTGTCGCCAACACGCTTTGAAACATAATATACCTTGCCTTTTGATTCCAACCGAATAGCCAAAACTACAGCAATCATAAGAGGTGATAGCAAGAGCAAAGCAATAGATGAAAAGGCAATATCAAATAAGCGTTTTGTTACCAGTTTGTATTTTGGGATATCATAGAGAACTTCTTTAACATTTTGAGTATTTACCTGAAGAAATTCTTCATAATTGGTACCGCGAGGATATTTCTGTTTGAAATATTTTAGGAATTTAAGCCGGGTTAGTAATAGGCCCGGGTCAAAATCCTCCAATAAAAGGTCATCAATTTTGTCCCGGATTGCCTGTTGCCTGATTCGTGGGTTTAGTTTGCCTGACAAAAGAATAAAAGGAGTCCGGTCATGGATATGGTTTTGTTTTAAATAATTGTGAAATTTTAAACCGCTTACTCCGGGAATCTCCTGTTCGCATAGGATCAGGTCTACATCCTGATGCTTTTTGAGCCATTGTTCCGCCTGAAAACCATTATCTGCTGATTGCAATTTTACTCCCTCAATGGAAGATAGTAATTGATGGATTTTTTCGTTGTTACTGATGTAAAGGATGTTGGGTTGATCGTTTGTAGTCATGGTACTTCATTTATTCGTTATCAAGAATAAGTTTTACCAAAACACTAAGTTCTTCGGGATTAAAGGGTTTTGTAATGAAGTTTTTAACTCCCAGTTTGTAAAATTTTATCCTGGTTTTACTCTCTTCATCCCCCGAAAGCATTAAAAACGGAATGTATTTGAACAATTCCCCGGCCCTGACATTTTTAACAAATTCTTCACCATCCATTTCGTCCATGTTTACATCGCAAATAATAAGGTCGGGGATATTACCCAGTTGAATCCATTCCAGAGCTTCCTTACCGTTTGGCTTTGCAGTGATATCGTAACTTTCCTTTAAGAATTTTTCAAGCAATACCCTGATGGTAAGTTCGTCATCAACTGCTAATATTTTAGGTTTCATGAATTTGACATTTTGTTTATTAAACTATTTGATTTTATTCCTGGCCAGGACTTGCTCCCAATTCCAGGCATCACGTACCATGTCTTCCAGGGTTTTTTCAGCCTGCCATCCCAATTCGTTTTTGGCTTTTGTCGAATCGGCAAATACCCTGATCACGTCACCGGCTCTCCTGGGCCCTATTTCATAGTTGGGTTTTACTTTATTAACTCTTTCGAATTCATTGATTGCCTCAAGTACAGAATATCCTTTTTCTGAACCCAGGTTAATATAGGTAACCTGCTCCTTGTTCCTGCCTTCAACCAGGTAATTGATAGCCAGCACATGGGCTTTGGCAAGGTCAACCACATGGAAATAATCGCGTATGGGTGTGCCGTCAGGTGTCGGGTAGTCATTTCCATGGACAAAGAATTTCTCCTGTTTACCAATGCAGGTCTGTGTAATAACCGGCATCAGGCTTTGGGGCTTATTAATAGGTAGTTCACCTATCAGGCTGGAAGGATGGGCGCCAACCGGGTTGAAGTACCTCAGTGCTACTGCATTCAGGTTACTGACTTTGCTGTTATCACTAATAATTTCTTCAGAAATTTGTTTTGTGTTTCCATAAGGTGATTCAGCTTTTTTGATAGGAGCATCTTCAGCAATGGGTACCTTGTCGGGTTCGCCATATACTGTGCACGATGAGGAAAAAACTAGATTATTGACATCAAATTCCCTCATGCAATTGATCAGATTGATCAGTGAAACCAGGTTGTTGTAGTAATATTTGTTGGGTTTTTCACAAGATTCGCCAACCGCTTTGAAAGCTGCAAAATGGATGACACCCAACACATCCTGATTTTCGGAAAAGAAACTTTTGAGTTGATCTTTATGGCAAAGGTCGAAATTGTAAAACACAGGCCTGGTACCTGTTATTTCTGCCACCTTATCCAATATCCATTCATAGCTGTTTGAAAGATTGTCAATTACAACCACTTCATAACCTGCCTGTTGTAATTCGACCACTGTATGTGATCCAATATACCCAGTGCCTCCCGTAACAAGAATTTTCTTTTTCTTCATAGCCAGTTAAAAAATTAATCAGATGTAAAAAAACCATGTTCAGATCATCAGCAATATACAATGTCATCAACATGGATACAAAATTTTTTGAAATCAATTGTCGTAAGTACTTGAAAATATATAAAATACCTTAAATCAGGTAGTGAGGTAAGCCCGGAACGAAAAATCAATATCCTGGCTTTTTAAGTAAACGAAACATGTTTTTTTTGTAAGCCTCAACGCCAGGTTGGTTAAAGGGATTAACATCCATCATATAACCCGATACCGCACAGGCCATCTCAAAGAAATAGATCAGGCTGCCTAATGAAAATTCATCGATCTTCTCAATTGAAATGAGAATATTTGGGACACCGCCATCGTAATGGGCGAGCATTGTCCCTTCCATTGCCTTGGAATTAACCTGGTTCATGTTTTTTCCGGCCAGATAGTTAAGCCCGTCAGGATCGTCATCTTCAGTTTTTAAAATGGCATTTCCAGATAGGTGTTCTACATGAAGAACTGTTGAAAAGAGGTTTCTCCTGCCTTCCTGTATATATTGGCCCAACGAATGGAGATCAGTCGTAAAACCGGCCCCTGCCGGAAATATCCCTTTGCCTTCTTTACCTTCACTTTCTCCAAAAAGCTGTTTCCACCATTCAATGAGAAATGAAAGACGGGGCTCGTAATGATTGAGAATCTCAATATCAAAACCTTTGGATAAAAGTATTTGACGGGTAGCTGCATACTTAAGGATGATATTGGTATCCATCGAAGAATTTGAAAAGTGGTAGGCCCTCATTTCCTGTGCACCTTTAACCAAAGATGCTATATCGTAACCGGCAACAGCAATGGGTAGCAGCCCAACAGGAGTCAATACGGAATACCTTCCTCCAACATCATCGGGAATAATAAATGATTGATAACCTTTCCGGTCAGCCAGGGATTTTAATGCACCTTTAGATCGGTCTGTGATGGTAATTATTCTTTCTGAAGCATTTTTTTCTCCGTATTTATTTATTAAATGCTCCCGGATCAGCCTGAAAGCAATAGCCGGTTCTGTTGTTGTTCCCGATTTTGAAATAACAATTACTGAATAATTGACCTGGGTGAGAAAATCCAATAACTGTGAGTGGTACTCATCACTTAGGTTGTGCCCGGCATAGATGATCTTTGGAAATTTACTGTCACCTTTTGAATGATATTTTTCCAAAGCCTCAATGACAGCCCTGGAGCCCAGGTAGGAACCCCCAATACCAATGACAACTACATATGTCGAGTTGTGCTTTAATACAGAAGCAACCTGGTTAATATCTGCAATTTGCCCTGATGAAATTCCTTCCGGCAGGTCAACCCAACCGAGGAAATCACTGCCTTTTCCTGAGCGGTTAATCACCATGTTATTTGCCTGATACAGCTTGTTTTCAGCAGATAAATAGTCATTTTCGCTGAGGAATTTATCGCAATATTTAAGGTTTAGTCCAACTGAGTTCATGCTGTTTATTTTTGAAAAAAAAACCTGCCCGGGGGCAGGTTTCCTATAATTTAACCAGATAATTACAAACCGAAAATATCTTTGGCAATATCATGTGGTTCCCATTGGATATCTGAAAAGTTGAAGTCCACTTTTTTCCAGTTGGGGTGTCCGTCTTCCTGAAGTTTGCCAATATTGTTCTGAATTTCATTAATAAGTTTCCTAAGGTTCTCCTTGTCTTTAGGAGTTTTTTCTTTCGAAACATCACTTACCAGTACTAATCTCACAGCATAAGTAGCAACGTCCTCTTCAAGCCAATGATAAGTATTTGCCGGAATGGTAGTTTTTGTATAAATATCATCCAGGGCTTTATCTTCAATAGGTACAAGCTTAAGGTTATGGAAAGTAGGTGACAGGCCGTTCAGTTTGGAAACAGGTGCAGAACCGACAAAGAAAAATGCATCAATTTTATTAGTCAGTAGAGCATGCATGGCATCATCAAATGAAACCTGGACATCAATCCATTGAATACCGGTTTTTTCCTTGATTAATCCTGCTGTAACAGAGGTCCCCTGCATGGCGGCACCGACAGCAACCCTTTTCTTTTTTAAGTCCTGGATGTTATCTATTTTACTTTTTTTCAAAGTAACCAAATGAATTTCCTCAAAGCCCAGGGGAAGGATGATACGAATACTGTCAGTTCTTTTTCTGTATTTTTTAATATCTTTCAATTGTTGCTCATATAGCACATCATATTGCATAAAAGCAACCTGGGGTGTAGTCTCCCTGGTAATCTTGTTAAAATTATGAAGACTCCCTTTTGATGAGAGTACCTTAACAAATGGTGCCGATGTCCTGTCAAATGAGAATGAATCATTTCCATTGACATCAACCATAAAAATAGTATCCACTGTAACGGTTGGAGATGCTACAGCATAAATATCCATGGCCATTTCATAATAGGAACCCTTTGGGAATCCTGACAATAACCGTAGCTGTGCCTGGGTTGAGAAGAATAATAATGTTGTGGTTAAGAACAGAAAGGATTTTTTACTGACTAGATGTTTCATAAACCAATTAATTTGTATTAATAAAACGGATTTTCCCTGAAATCCATAAACTCAATTTTTGTACTATGCAAATATAGGAATTGAGGTATAATAAATAATATTTTTTTTTCAAATATCAATTTTTCGTTGTGGAGAGGTCAATTATAAATTATCCGGATATAGTAAATTAATAATCAATCATACAAGTATTGGAATTTATATTGGGGGTCTTTCGTTTTGTAACAATATTCACAATTCATTGTTCCCGCCATTATTTGGAATAGGTAGAAAATGCTATCTTGAACTTCATTATTAAATGTGATTTGGAAGTATAATGCGAGTTATAAGAAAGTATTCTGCAATTCTCTTACTGTTATGGGTTTTACCCTTTATTTGTTTTGCACAGTTAACGGATCATTCACTTGACAGCCTTAACAGCCTGTACAAAGACTTTGTAAATAAGGAAAACATTACAGGATTGGTCAGCCTGGCGGATAATTGCATGTATGATTCGGCAGGGTTAAGTATTCACTATGTGAACGAAGCGATAAAACTGGCAAAAAAGAAAAAAAATAAAAAGTTGGAGTCGGAAGCTTTATCCATGCTCGGTAGAATACATTTGGAAAATGGTGAGTTGGAAAAATCGAGGGGAGTATACAAACAGGCCTTCGAGTTAGTTAAAGGAAGCAGGAATTACGAAGCACTTGCAACAGCATTAAGTGGTTTTGGAATGATTTTCTATACTGAGGGGAATTATGGTACTGCCATTGATGAATTTAAAAAAGCCATTGAATTCGATAGAAAATCACAAAACAGTATTAATATTTCGAACCGTCTGAATGCACTTGGGATCTGCTACAAGAAACTTGGAGAATACGACAAGGCAATCGATTACTATACGGAAGCTTTAGCCACTGACAAAGCCAATAACAACAAAGCCAATATTGCCACCGACCTGAATAATATCGGTGCTGTGTACAAGGCAATTGCACGTTATGAGGAGGCTATTGACTACTATTTACAGGCTTTCAGCATTGACAGCAGCCTTGGGAACTTTTCCGATATGGCTATTGATCTGAACAACCTGGGTATTGTATATTATTCATTGGGCGATTATGACAAATCTATCAATCATTACATACGTTCCCTTGATCTTATGAAAAAGTCAGGGGATGAAGCTGAAATTTCAGCCATGCTAAGCAACATTGGTTCAGTGTACGATACATGGGGCCAATATGACAGGGCGTTGGAATATTATACAGAAGCTCTTGCCATAGACAAAAAACTGAAGCGTGAATCAAGCATAGCCAGTGACCTCAATAATATGGGTTTTGTGTATTACATGAAAAATGATTTCGGCCAGGCGATAGATTATTATGACCAGGCCCTTGAAATTTTTAGGGCTATCAAGGCGGAAAGTGCCGTTGCTGTTTTGTTAACAAATATTGGTGAAGTTTATAAAAAGTGGGAACAATACGACAAGGCTATCAGGGTGTTTGAGGAAGCTCTTGCCATTGATACCAAATTGGGCAAAGAAGGGGACATTGCCAATGACCTCAATATCATTGGTAATCTCTATTTAACTTCAGGGCAGTTCAATAAAGCAGTAGATTATTTCAACCGGTCCTTGAGCAAAAGTACCAACCTGGGGATGAAGACTTCGGAAATGCACAATTATAATTCGCTTGCCAAAGTTTACGATACATTGGGAAAGTACGACCTGGCACTCGAATATTATAAGAAATATACACAATTGAAGGATTCAATCTTCTCACAACAAAAACACAAACAATTTGTAGAGTTTCAAACCAAATATGAAACGGAGAAAAAAGAAAACCAGATTAAAATCCAAAAAGCTGACCTAGCCAAAAAGGATGCTGAAAACAGGAGGCAAAAAGTTGTATTAATATTTGTTATCCTTGTTTTGGTACTGGTGGTTGGATTGATCATTATTGTGTATAACAGCCTTCAGCGCAAGAAAAGGGACAACAGGATTATTGCCATTGAAAAACAGAAATCTGAAGATTTGTTATTGAATATATTGCCAAATAAGGTTTTGGATGAACTCAGGGAAAAAGGCCGGACTCGGCCTGAAAGTTTTGAAAATGTAACCATATTCTTTAGTGACGTGGTTGGCTTTACTGACCTGTCTTCGAAACTGGACCCACAAACTCTCATTAATGAACTCAATGATATATTTACTCACTTTGATGATATTATGCAAAAACATCAGTGCGAGAGACTGAAGACTATCGGAGATGCTTACCTGGCTGTTTGTGGAATGCCTGAACCCAACGAAAAACATGCAAGGAACATTGTTTTGGCAAGTATTGAAATACTTGATTATCTTGAATCAAGAAATAAAAACCAGGATATTAAATGGCATATCAGGATAGGAGTCCACACAGGCAGGGTTGTTGGTGGAATAGTCGGTGTGCGAAAGTATATTTATGATGTTTTCGGAGATTCAATAAATACCGCAAGCAGAATGGAAAGCAATGGGGAACCCATGAAAATTAATGTATCAGAAAAAACAATGTCAATCCTTAAAGATGAATTCAACTTCACAGAAAGGGGAGAAATGGATGTAAAAGGGAAAGGAAAATTATTAATGTATTTTATTGATAATAAAAAATAAGTGAATTATAGAAATTTGTATATAAAATATTTCCGGCATTTTAAAGAATAATTTATATTTGTAATTCCGTTTTCATTTTCTTTTAGACTTTATGAATTTACAGGCAGTTAAAGATTATATTCTTTCGAAACTTGAGAACGAATTGAACCCTAAACTTACTTATCACGGTGTTCATCATACTCTGGATGTGTTTAATTCGGTAACCCGGATTGCAGAAAGTGAAAATGTGAGCAAGAACAATATGGCGCTGTTGCAAACTGCTGCCTTATTTCATGATTCAGGATTTGTTAAGGTATATAAGGGCCATGAAGAACAGGGATGTATTTTAGCTTCTGAAATACTGCCGGAACACGGATATTCTATCGAAGATATAACAAGTATCAATTCCATAATCATGGCAACGCAAATACCTCAAAGCCCTGTTAATGCTTTGTCTGAAATGTTATGCGATGCTGATCTCGATTACCTGGGCAGGAATGATTTTAAACCTATTGCCGACAGCCTGTTTAAAGAGATGGTAGCATTTAAGTTTATTGAAAATGAACAACAATGGAACCGGATTCAATTGAATTTTCTTGGCAATCATCATTATTTCAGGCAATATTGCCGTGTTAACCGGGAGCCGAAAAAACAAGTTCATCTGGATGTAATTCGTGAAATTGTTGCTACATACAACGATTAGGATTTCCCGGCTTTTAACTTACTGATCCTATCATTTTGATCCCTGATACGCCTGCAAAGAATTTTTAAAATACCTTTTGCAACTTCCATTCTTTCAGCCATAAGTTCATAAAAGGCATCCTGGTCAAGCCGCAGGAGCAAGCTGTCCTTTATGGTTGTTGCGGAGGCTGACCTTGGCTCGGGATCGAGAAGAGCCAGTTCTCCGAAAAAATCCCTGTTTTTAAGGATCGCAAAAGTCAATGATTCGTCATGGATACGTATTTCGCCCTCATTGATGATATACATACAGTATCCCATGTCGCCTCTCTTGAAAATGGTTGTACCTTCCTCAACATGTTCTTCCTGGATGATGTTGGCTACGTCAACCAATATGTTCTCCGGTGTTTCGGAAAATAGGCTGGTACTTTTAAGAATAATTACTTTTTCAATGTCGAGCAGGACATTGGATGAATTTTCGATTGCTTCCATGACAACATTTAATTTTTGTAGGTTGACATTTGCTTCTAATAAAGTCTTGTGAGGTGTTTTTAAAAAGTGGTTGATCACATGAACAGTTGTTTCAACAAGTATTTTTTCTTTAACAGACAGATATTCGCCCAATTGCTTAATATACTGTTCTTTGAGGTCAATTTTTTTAAGTAAGTTGATGGTACAAACCTGTGTCCAACGGTTAAAAAGTTTTTCCTTTTCAGTCAGGATTTGAGTAATAACCTGGTTTACACTTATATGGGGTCCCGGTGGGTAGGAGGCAAGTTTGTTGACCCGCTCTTCAAGGGTCATGTCTTCAAGGATGAGGGACAGTTTGGATGAAAACCTTTTTGAAATCAGGTTATCAATGATTTCAAGCGCATTGGCGCTTTTTTCCCCACCACCTCCGGCTATGCCTTCTTTGGCTTTAAAGATAGTCCTTGTATCGTATAAGAACGAAAGAGTGATGAACAGGTTTTCTTTCAGGTTTTCAAATTCAATTTGAAGAGCGCTGATCAAATCCCGGTAAAGGTCCTTTTCTTTTTCAATTGCATTAATGGCCATGATTACCCACACTGCTTCAAGGAACTGTTTGTCAAACTTCGATTTTGCTGCCTGTTCATTGGAGATGGCTTTGAAATTGGATTTTTTAAGTCCTTTCAATGCTTCTGAAAGGATAAATGCACTTGGATAATCCCAAAAATACAATAATATCTTATGAGCTTTTTCACCCCCTACAGAGCCACATATCTGGCAAAACCTAAAAGCGAGTTGCCTGGATATGTGATCTTTACCGGTATTATCAATTTGTTCCTGAATAGCATCCAATACAGGTTCCCCGAATTTTACCAGTGCTTTAACAGCTTTGTCAAGATAATGAGATTCGTTGAGGAAATATATAAGGTAGGGGATGAACTTTTCATTATTAATGAATCCACTGGCTTCGATAGCCGCTAGTTTAACATCCGGATTTTCGTGGTTGAAAAACCGAATTATGGGTTGATAGAAATTCTTGATTTGCAACTCAGCCATAATGCCGGCAGCAGTAATCTTATCTTCAACATTTTCTGATTCCATCAGCTCCAATAGTTTCTGACCGGCCATAACTACAGCTTCCAGCCCACCACTTTTTAACAATCCTGTAGTGGCCCCAAGCCTCA
>CAZVAY010000018.1:0-17610 GCA_964625265.1 uncultured Sphingobacteriales bacterium
GATTTTACAAGGTTAGTGGTACTGAATTCCTGTGTTATCTCTTTGATCAGCTCATCGATAACGCGTCATGTTTTAGGATCGAGGCCTGAGTTGGGCTCATCATAAAACAAATATTTGGGGTTCATGACAATAGCACGGGCAATACCTACCCTTTTTTGCATACCGCCACTGAGTTCTGCCGGGTAAAGATTATTTACATCGTGCAGGTTGACCCTGTCCAGGCAAAATGCCACCCGTTTTTCTATTTCTTTTTGCGTCATTTTGGTAAACATTCGCAGCGGAAACGACACATTTTCTTCCACATTAAGGGAATTAAACAATGCAGCGCCCTGGAATAGCATGCCAATTTCCCGTCTTATGGCATTCAGTTGTTTTGCGGTTCCGCCAACAATATCGCGGCCGTCATAATTTATTTTCCCTGTCTCCGGCTTGAGTAACCCAACAACACATTTCAGCAAAACAGTTTTTCCGCTTCCGGAACTACCAATGATCATATTGATAATACCTTCGCGGAATTCAGCATTTACATCAAATAAAACCTGCTGGTTTTCAAATTCTTTATTTATGGATTCAACCTGGATCATTTTCTATAACAATAATTGCGCAAGCAGATAATCAAAAATCAATACAGCAATCGAGCTCTGAACCACCGCCTTGGTGCTTGCTTTCCCAACTTCAAGAGCCCCCCCCTGCACATTATATCCGTGATAAGAAGAGATAGTGCTGATCACAAAAGAAAAAGTAATTGCCTTGGTCATGGCAAAGAACAGCGTAAATGGTTTAAAAGTGTGCCTCGCACCTTCGGTAAAATCATTGATGCTGCAAATACCTGTTATTTCACCAATGAAAACGCCACCACCTATACTTAGTGAAATAGACAAGACAATAAGCATGGGAAAAACAATGATTGAAGCAATTACTTTGGGGGTAATCAGGTAATTGGGCGCATTAACTCCCATCACCTCAAGTGCATCTATCTGCTCCGAAATACGCATGTTCCCTAATTCGGCAGCAATGTTCGACCCAACCCGCCCTGCCAAAACAAGAGCCGTAATTACCGGTGACAGCTCCAGGAAAGAAGTATCGGATATAATCTCACCAATAGCGGTAGCAGGAACCCATGCCGATACCAGCTGGAAAGCGATTTCAATAGTCATGACCATGCCCATGAATACCGAAATCAGGATTACAATCCCCAGAGATTCTATTCCAATAATATTCATTTCCTGAAAAATCCTTTTGATAAAGACAAAATGATTATCAGGCTTTGTAAAAGCCCTTTTTAACAAAAAGAGGTAGCGGCCGATATGATAGAAAAGTAACATGGGAGTTTCAAAATATACGATTGCAAATGTAAAACAACTCCTTCACAAAGCCAACCTGATATGTGGAATGCTGAAAGCTGTTTTGGCAATTCGATAACAATCCTTGATTTTTGTAAAGAAATCTGAGAACAAAAGTGACAGGTAAAACGGTACATATTGGCCGCATTGAACTGGGCGGGGGAAGTCCTGTTAAAATTCAGTCGATGGTGAATGTACCATTGATTAAATCAACAGATTGCCTGTCGCAGGCAAGGGCACTTGCAACAGCAGGGAGCAGCCTGGTCCGGTTTGCCGTACCCTCCCTGAATGATGTTTATTACCTGGAGAAAATTGTTCATGAACTAAAGGCTGGCACTGAATTTCCACCTGTTGTTGCCGATGTCCATTTCAATCCTGACATTGCCTTTCGTGTGGCTCCAATAGTGGACAAAATACGGATCAATCCTGGTAACTTTTCGAATGAAAAACTTTCCAAATCTGTTTCCGGGAACACGATCCGCAAACTGAAAACCTTGTCCGCAATCTGCAAAGAGCACCAAACGGCCATTCGTATTGGTGCCAACCATGGTTCGCTGTCACCCCGTATCAATTATCTGTATGGAAACACCGTCAAAGGATTGGTAGAATCAGTCATGGAGTACGTCCGCATTTTGCATGGTTTGGATTTTTATGAACTTGTCGTTTCGATTAAATCCAGCGATATCCACGTGATGGTCGATAGCAACAGGCTATTGGCAAAGAGCATGAAACAGGAAGGGCTGGAATATCCGGTCCATTTGGGTTTGACAGAAGCCGGTTCGAAGGAGGAAGGTATCATCCGCTCGGCACTGGCAACAGGCATGCTCCTGTCCGAAGGTATTGGCGACACCATACGTGTTTCCATATCCGGAGACCCTGTTGAAGAATTGCCGGTTGCCAGTCAAATCCGTGATCAGGCTCTAAAGTATGCCTCCCTCATTCGGGGATTGTCTTCCGTTCATAGAAAACCTGCTCATCCGGTTGTTATCATCACAGATGATGAGAACGAATTGAGGCATTACCAGGGTGAAGCATTTCCCTGGCCTTCGTTAACGGAAAAATCTTACAAAACTTTTACGTTGGATTTGGCCACACCGGAATTATTCCTAAATATTGCCGAAAAAATACAGCATGTAAACAACCCTGTTGTTGTTTTCATCAAAAACGGGGCTCATTCAAATTCTGCAAGGCTGGTTGAGCTTTCACTGGTTACCGGTTTTCTTTTGAGCGTTAATTTAATAGATGGCTTTTATGTGCCGGGCTTAGCAGCACAAACGTCTGCTGCCATCATACAGGCCTCAGGAAGAAAGGTATTTGCACCTGAATACATCAGTTGTCCTTCCTGTGGGCGTACGGAGGTTAATATCGAACAAATTGCCGAGGAAGTGAAAGCGAAAACCCGGCATTTAAAAGGATTAAAAATAGCTGTTATGGGCTGTGCTGTCAATGGGCCCGGAGAAATGGCCGGTGCCGATTACGGAATCCTAGGAGCCGGAAAAAACAGGGTACATATTTATAAAGGGGGGAATGCCTTGATACGAAATGTAGAGGAAAAAAATGCCGTAGAGGTTTTTATCGCTTTTTTAGAAAAAGAAATCAACCGCTGACCTTTGTCAAACATCTAGCTCCAGGTTGTCATAGGCCATGCCGATTTCCAGGTCTTTACAGGGAAATATTTTTTCCTTTATTTTAATGGCTGACTGGTAAAATTCAAAAAGCCCGGCATCACTCATATCATGTTTATGATGAAAAAAAAGTAGCTTTTTTGCCTTGGTTTGAATGGCAAGCTTTATGGCTGTTTCATTGCTGCTGTGCCCCCAGTTTTTCTTTCTATCCTGATACTCTTCCTCGCTATACTGGCCATCATAGATGAGTAAGTCTGCCTGGCTGATAAATTTCAGATAAGCTCTTTTGTTGGGCATATCTTCAGTATATTCATTATCTGTTGAGTAAATAAGCTTTTTGTCCCCCTTTTCAATCTTAAAACCATAAGAGTCACCGGGGTGGTTTTGTTTGATACCGCTTACAATCATGCCGTTGACCGGATATTCCATTCCTTCCTCAAGCTGAACAAATTCTTTTTTGCTCTTCATTTCCCCGAATGAATGAGGAAAATTAAAAGCATTCTGCTGCATGGTCAGTATGTCTTCCGCATTAGGATAAAAACTGTAAATTTTAACGTTAAAACCAGGCATATACATGGGTTTGAAAAAGGGAAGGCCATGAATATGGTCCCAATGAAAGTGGGTCAGGAAAAGATGAATTGTTCCTTGCTTAAGTTCCCTGACCTTGACAAGTTCATTTCCCAGGTCCCGGATACCGGTGCCGGCATCAATAATAAAAATGTCTTTTTGAGTTTTGATCTCAACACAAGGAGTATTCCCCCCCGCTGAAAACATCATCTTGCCTTGCAAGCTGGAAAGGAAAGCATCAATAACCTTGTCATCGCTGATATTTTCCGGGGTTGCCAGCCTGAGTAATTGCCTGGCTTTTGTATGCCACTCCAACTGCCCACCATAAGGCAGCGAGCCCCTTGTCCCCCAGAATCTGACTTTTATATGGTTATCTGCTTTCAATTTTGGTCGCAAAAAAATTTGTTACCCTTTTACCGTTTTTACAAAAGAATTACCTCCTGTTAATCATTCGAAATTACGAAAATTATTTACATCATCCATAGCAGGTTTTAAATCTATGCCATGATGGAATGAAAACAAGCTTGAATAGTCTCTTTTTTTAGGCATTATATTAAAATTATTATCTTCGCCCTTTTTTAGAAGTTGTTAATGAATAAACGTTTAGCACATAGGATTGAAGCCCTGTCTGAATCTGCCACACTCAAAATGGCCCAACTTGCCAGGCAGCTCAGGGCGGAGGGAAAGGATATCATCAGCCTTGGAATAGGTGAACCTGATTTTGACACACCACCCGCTATCAGGCAGGCCGGTATTGATGCCATCAATAATAATGTTACGCACTACCCCCCTGTTATCGGTATGCCTGAACTCCGTGATGCAATAGCAAGCAGGTACAACAAGCGTTTTGACACAAAATACACCCGCAACAATGTTATTGTCAGCAACGGTGCAAAACAATCGCTCAGTAATGCCATTCTTTGCCTTTGCGACCATGAGGATGAGGTAATCATCCCAACCCCATACTGGGTTTCTTATCCCGAAATGGTCAGAATGGCCGGGGGTATTCCTGTTTTTATTGAAGGCAAATTCGAAAATGATTATAAAATCACGCCCGAACAACTTGATGCCGCCATTACCGATAAAACCCGGCTATTCATTTTCAGCACACCTTCCAACCCCAGCGGGAGCGTGTATTGTAACAACGAACTGGAAGCATTGGCTGAAATATTTCGCAAATACCCTGATATCATTATTATTTCAGATGAAATATATGAATATATCAATTTTGTCGGCCATGCCTGTTCGTTCAGCGAGGTCAAAGATTTAATACCGCGCCTGGTCATCATCAATGGTGTTTCAAAAGGTTATGCCATGACAGGCTGGAGGCTCGGTTATATGCTGGCAGCCGAATGGATTGTTAATGCCACCAATAAATTACAGGGCCAAACAACTTCAGGGGCCTCTTCTATTTCTCAAATGGCTGCAATAAAAGCCATATCGGAAGAACATTCCGAAACCAAAGCAATGTGCAGGGCTTTTAAAAGAAGGCGTGACCTTGTTCTCAGGTTATTAAAGGATTTCCCTGATATTAAGGTTAACACACCAGAAGGAGCTTTTTATTTGCTGATAAACCTGAGTTCTTATTTTGGTAAAAAGCATAATGGCAATACGATAAAGAATGCCGATGATATGGCTATGTATGTTTTAGAAGAAGCTCATGTCTCCATGGTAAGCGGAATAGCATTCGGCATTGATGATTGTGTCCGAATTTCTTTTGCCACTTCAGACCGTTTACTTGAAGAAGCCATGAACAGGTTTAAAGCTGCACTGAATAAACTTGTTTAATCATGTACACTCCCAAGGAAAGCGTAAGTGCAATTCTCGATCAATTCAGGACAAAGAAAATTCTTATTGTGGGCGATTCCATGCTGGATGCCTACTGGTATGGCAGTGTTAGCCGGATTTCTCCGGAAGCCCCTGTGCCGGTAGTATTGATCAACAACAGGGAATACCGCCTGGGAGGCGCTGCCAATGTAGCACTTAACATAAGAAAAATGGGGGCAGAAGTCAGGTTGATCTCTACAATTGGCAACGACCTGGAAGGGGAGCACTATCTCGAATTATTGAAAAAAGTTCATATTTCAACGGAATATACCCTGACATCCGGCAACAGGCCAACAACTGTAAAAACCCGGGTTATTGCCAATAAACAACAGCAGGCCATCCGTCTTGATTCCGAATCCAGTCATTTTCTTAATGAACAGGAAGAAGATTCTATCATTCAATTATTCGACAAATCGCTCAATTCAACCGATGCCATTATTTTTCAGGATTACGACAAGGGGGTGTTAACTCCTAAAGTCATCAGGTATATCATGAAGTCCGCTTTAAAAAAAGGCATTCCTACCCTGGTCGACCCCAAAAAACGTAACTTTTTTGAATATAATAATGCTACTGTTTTCAAACCTAACCTGAAAGAATTATCTGAAGGTCTGGATATGCCTATTGATAAACCTGTATCCAAAGAACAACTACAAAAAGCCAGTACTTTGTTGTTTGACAAAATGCAGATAAAATCCCTGTTTATAACGCTTTCGGAAGAAGGTGTTTACATTAATGATGATGGACAGGAATGGTTACTTCCTTCTCATAAACGCAATGTTTATGATGTATCCGGTGCAGGTGATACCGTTGCTGCTATTGCATCTCTGTGCCTTGCCTGCAGGCTACCCATGAATGTCATGGCTGAAATGGCCAACCTTGCCGGAGGCCTCGTATGTGAACATGTGGGTGTTGTACCTGTTGAGCCGGAATGGATTTTAAAAGAATACAAACGACTGCAGGACAAATAATGTCCTTGCCGGGTAATTATTTCTTCGCTGATATAACTTCAAATCGTATTCCTTACAGCAAGGTCGAAGCAAGGTCTGCCAATAACGAGCGCTCCCCTTTCTCCATGGTTACATGGCCATAGATTTCCTGTCCCTTCATTTTATCAATCAGATAAGTAAGTCCGTTGGATTGTGAATCGAGGTAAGGAGTGTCTATCTGGTAGGGGTCGCCTGTAAAGATCACCTTGGTATCTTCACCCGCGCGTGTAATAATGGTTTTTACCTCATGAGGTGTCAGGTTTTGAGCCTCATCCACAATAAAGTAAACCTTGGTAAGGCTGCGCCCACGAATATATGCCAGCGGGGTGATCAGCAGCTTTTCGTTTTTCAGCATATCGGCAATTCGGGTAAATTCTGTCGATTCTTCCTTGAACTGGTGCTTGATAACGGTCAGGTTATCAAACAGGGGTTGCATATAGGGGTCCAGTTTGCTTTGAACATCTCCCGGCAGATAGCCCAGGTCCCTGTTTGAAAGGGGCACAATCGGCCGTGCCAGTAAAATCTGCTTATACTTGCTTCTCTTTTCCATTGCTGCAGCCAGTGCCATCAGGGTTTTACCCGTACCTGCTTTACCCGACAGGGTGACCAGCTTCATGTCATCGTTCATCAGGGCATTAAGGGCAAATGCCTGCTCTGCATTGCGGGGTTGAATGCCATAGGCTCTTTTTTTCTCTACCAGCATAAAGGATTCAAGAGCATGATTATAATAGGTCAAAATACTTTTAACGCCATTCCGGATAATAAAAAATTCATTGGGAACCGGGGTTATGTCAATCCCGCAATCTTCCACTTTGACAGAACCTTTTTTATAAATGGTATCAATGACTTCACTTTGCACACCTTCAATTAAGTTTTTTCCTTTGTAAAGTTCATCAATATCTTTAACCTTGCCGGTTTCATAATCTTCGGCATATACGCCAACACCCTTGGCTTTCATTCTCAGGTTGATGTCTTTGGTTACGAGGAAAACCCTGTCGAAACCATGTTTTTTCGCCTGGTTGTAGGCTATGGCCAGTATCCGGTGGTCGGGTTTGTCTTCCCAGAAGACGCCTTTAAGCTCATCAGGCCTTGTCACATCCGTATCAACAAGCACAACACCACCCGACTCAAGTTTGACCCCGTCTTTAAGCAGGTTGTCACCAATTAGTTCATCCAGCTCACGTGTAAATTCACGTGCGTTGTAATTAATGATCTCGTTGCCTCTTTTAAATTTATCTACCTCTTCTAATAATGTTATTGGTATGACAACATTGTTGTCCTGAAAAGAATAAATGGCACGGTAGTCATAAAGGACAACATTGGTATCCAATACAAAGATTTTATTCCTGGTAAATTTTGCCATAGGGGGGATTTTTTAAACTGATTCGCAAATTACGAAGGGTTAGCGGGCAATAACATGAACTTTTTACACAAGCCGAAATGTATTTTTTCCTTTCCTGTTATGAAACAGGAACTTAGGGTAAAGAAAAATAACTGAAAAAGGAACAAGGCCTGGCTTATTGGATATGAAGATTATGACCCATTTTATTTTGTTTGGTTTCAAGGTATTTGTGGTTATGTTCGTTTGGTTGGATTTCCAAAGGAATCCTCTCAATTATTTCAAGCCCGTATCCCTGCAAGCCTATTTTTTTTGACGGGTTGTTAGATATCAACTTAAGTTTTCTGATTTTCAGGTCGCGCAGGATCTGTGCCCCCACTCCATAATCACGTTCATCGGCATTAAAACCTAAATGAATGTTGGCCTCAACGGTATCCATACCCTGTTCCTGCAGTTTGTATGCTTTCAATTTATTTAGTAAGCCTATTCCACGGCCTTCCTGATTCATGTAAATAACAACACCCCGGCCTTCCCTTTCGACCATTTCCATGGCATGATGAAGCTGAGGCCCGCAGTCACAGCGGAATGAACCAAAAATATCTCCGGTTACGCAGGATGAGTGTACCCTGACCATGACAGGTTCATCTTCTTCCCAGTTGCCCTTTACCAGTGCCAGGTGAATTTCGTTAGTCGTTAATTGTCTGTAAGCCACCACTTCGAATTCACCGTATTCCGTAGGCAATCCAACATCAACGATCCTTTCAATAAGCGAGTCTCTTCCAATCCTGTATTCAATCAGGTCTTTAATAGAAATGATCTTCAGGTTTAACTTTTGGGCCAGCTTAACAAGATTGGGCAACCTGGCCATGGTGCCGTCATCGTTCATAATTTCAACAATAGCACCTACGGGTTGAAATCCGGCCAGTCTGGCAAGGTCAATAGCAGCTTCAGTATGCCCTGCCCGCCTTAACACCCCTCCTTCCTTGGCCCTGAGGGGGAAAATATGGCCTGGTTTAGCAAAATCATTGGCTGTGATATCCGGGTTAACCAACGCCCTGATAGTCTGGGCCCTGTCTTGTGCCGAAATACCGGTTGTACAGCCATGCCCTTTCAGGTCAATAGTTACGGTAAAGGCTGTTTCGTGCAACCCTGTATTCTGCGATACCATCAAATCCAGCCCGAGCAGGTCGGCTTTAGCCTCAATGATTGGTGCGCAAATTAACCCACGGCCTTCCCTGGCCATAAAATTAATGATTTCGGGGGTTACATTTTCAGCCGCAGTAACAAAGTCGCCTTCATTTTCGCGGTCTTCATCATCAACCACAATCACTACCTTGCCATTACGTATATCTTCAATTGCTTCTTCTACCTTGTTAAACATGCTTACTGATACCTTTGTGTGGGCTGCCAAATATTGGTCTTTACACCCCGAATAAATTTTACAAATCCTAATAATAGTGCCGCATTCATAAAATAGAAATGCGTGATAAAACGGAGCAAAGATAGATGAACTTTAAAAGATCGCAAAACCGTGTCAATTAATGGCAAAAGCATGAGGATCAACTGAATTATCAGCGTTACCTGAAAAAATACATGTGCCTGGAACAGGGCTATATTGGCAATGAGTGTAAGGCTCAGAAAAAAAGGCCCCAGCCACCTTAAAACCTTGTGCGACAAAAATGCAAAACCAACGCCTTTCCATGGTGGCCAAAGTAATTTTCCATACCGGCCAAGATTCTGAAAGTTCCCGATAGAGATCCTCACCTTGCGCCTGAATTCTTCAGCTATCTTATTGGAAACATCTTCGTAACATACTGCTTCCAGTTCATTGATACATTGGCCTCCATTTTCAATGACATTCATGGTAATGAAGAAATCGTCCATAAAAAACCGGGGCGGTACTGGGGCATACCAGCTTTTACGGATGGCATAACAACCGCCAAACGCTCCGATCATGGCTCCCCAAATCAACCCCTCCCTGTATTTTGTCTTATTTTCCCATCCGATATATGTTTCTTCCTGGATAGAAATACCCTCCTTTAAGTTCCTCGAATTGATGATATTGCCCCCAACCAGGCTGACCTGGTCGTTTTTAAAGTGCCTGATCATATTGAACAAGGTGTTTCCCGAAAACATTACATTGGCATCTGTCAGAACCAGCATGTCGGTTTTGGCCTTTTTAACCAAATGATTGATGATACCCGCCTTGCCGGTTCTTTCACTAAAAACCACCAGCCCGACCGAGGGATGCGTACTGCTGAAGCGATTGACTATGCCATCCGTATCGTCTGACGAGGAATCTGACCCTATCAAAACAGCTATTTTTTCCACAGGATAGCTGGTATTGAAAATACTTAACAGCTTCTGTCCGATAACGGATTCTTCGTTGTATGCAGCCATCAGAATGGTGACAGCGGGCAGGTCATCATCAGGTTTATAGCAGATGCTATTGTCCTTTTTACCATGGGCAAAACCCTTAACAAGCAAGGGATACAACAGGTAGCTGTGAAGTATTAAAAAAATGCTCAGATAAAAAAGGATAATCCAGATCATAACAAATTATGCCTCAAATATCCGGGTTTTTAACCAGCTTATCAAACCCCGGGTAATCATATTGTTTTCATATTTTTCCATGATCAGCTTCCGGGCATTGCAGCTAATTGTTTCAGCCAGTCCGGGTTCGTTAATAATTCTATCTATTGCTTCAACAAACTGAGAGGGTGTATCCGCAATCAGAATATCCTTATTGTGCGTACAGGCAATACCTTCTGCCCCCACAGATGTGGATACAACTATTACTCCCAACGCCATCCCTTCAATGATCTTGATCCTCATGCCGCTACCGGATAGCAAGGGTACAACCATGATCTGTTTTGAAAGCATAAATTCCCTGGCATTTTCCACCCTGCCTAAAACCTCAACATTAGCCATCTCCAGTTTTCTGTATTCCGCTGGCATATTTCTACCGGCAAGGAAAAATTTCAAATGAGGCATTTTAGCCCTGATTTCAGGCCAAATACTGTCCAGAAACCAGTCATTGGCTTCCCGGTTGGGCATCCAGTCCAGGGCTCCGAGGTGGAACAAGGTGCCCGGCTCGGGTTTAATTCTCATTTCTTTGGGGCTTATATCAATCCCTGAAGGAACTGTATAGCTGGGAATATGAACTCCTTCCTGTTTAAAAACCTTTTCATCAACAGGGGTAATAGGTAGTAAAGCATCATAAAGATTGCTGATTTCCATTTCGTATTTTTTAAGCCGGCTTACCAATATGCCCAGGTAGATCTTTTTAAAAATATTCCGGCTTTGTATCCGCATCCTTTCCCAGATCATATACTCCACATTGTGCGACCTCAATAAACATCTTGATGAAGAATATTTTCGTACAATCTTAAGGTAAGGGGCTGTTTTCAGGCTCTCGAACAACACAATATCAAAATTATCGGACTTGAGAAGATTTATTAGTTTGTCTTCAAATGCTTTATTCTCATAACGCGAAATATAGTATGGCTTTCGGGTAAATAAATTCAATAAGGCCCCAATGACAGTAACGGAAGAATTAATCCTGATTGAATGGAAATCAGCCATTTTTCTGACTTCTGCGGGCAGTTCTTCAACACCAAGATCATGTTTTTGTGTAACCGGAACCAGCAAGGTCATATCACAACCTTGTTCATACAAGCCCTTGAACAGGTTATACATAGCAATGGCGCCACCGTCTTTCAGGGGCCAGGGCATTCTGAAACATATCTGCAGTACTTTCATTTTACTGAACCTTTTCTCCTGTGTCCAGGAACCAGACCTTATTCATTTGCTTTCTGATCTTGTCGAGAATGGTTTCACCCCTGAATATTAATGAATCCCTGTTGGACTTAAAAACCAGGTAAATGCTGATAGGTGCTATAATAAAAACCGGAAGCCACATGCCCACAAAAGGTGTTAACAGGTATTTCCTTGCCAGTTTTTCCCCCATAATAGAAATGATATAAAAGGCAATAAATAAAAATATGGAAACTACGCTGGGCAATCCCAGACCGCCTTTTCGGATAATGGCTCCCATCGGTGCGCCTATCAAAAACAGGAAAATGATCACAAACGAAATAATGATCTTCCGGTGCCATTCAATTTGGTACCTGATCAGGTTGTCGCGCATAAATTCATATTCAACACGTGGGTTTTGTATCACATATTTGATGGACTTTGCCCCTGCAGCGGCTTGTTTAATGATCCGGGATTTTTGGTTCTCCGGGAAATTATCAATGAAGTTGGCTTCGGTAAAATGCAGTTGATGTGTGTCTTTGTCATCTATCAGGCTGTCGCGTAAAAAATAGAGATGTGGTTTCAGATATCGCCTGACAGTTTTATCAATTTCTTCTTGCCGGGTTCTGACCGAATCACCCAGGTAAGCCAGTTCGTCCATGCGCAGCATTTTGAAATTGCCTTTAAACAGGTCAACATCAGTGCGGTCGAGTTGGAATGAAGACAGGTCAAAACGCATGGTGTATTCCTTAAAAACAGTTTTACTGGCCGGAAAGGTTTTGTAACTGTCTTTCATATTCCTGATCTCTTCATACCGGATGCCGTCCCACAGGGTCAGGGTCAACCATTGTTCATTATCCGACAATTCCATTTCGCCTTTTTTAGCCCTGATAACTATATTGTTTTCCATCCCTTTGGTGTGGTCGTAAATGAGAATATTTTCCAGGTGTTTACCACTATTATCCTTTTTCGCAATACGAATAGCATAATTATCAATCCCGGTATAAAAGATTCCCGGTTTCAGGTCGAAGGCTGGTTTTTTTGTTTTGACATCCCACAACAGGGCGCCAAACTGTAAGTTGGCCTTGGGCAGGGTATAATTCGAAAACAAAAAAGCACCAAAGGCAATAAAAAAAATAATGAACCATAAGGGCTTGATGATCCTGAACAGGGAAACCCCTGCTGATTTGGCAGCTATAAGCTCATTGTTTTCGGCCATGGCGCCAAAGGTCATGATCGAACTCAGTAAAACGGCCAATGGCAGAGCAAGTGGAACCAGGTGTGCCGAAGCATAAAACAACAACTCAATAATAACATACCACTCCAGGCCTTTCCCGGCCATGTCATCTATGTATTTCCATAAAAACTGCATGATCAGCACAAACATGGATATGAAAAAGGTTACCACAAAGGGCCCAATGAAATACTTGATGGTGAGTATGTTCAGCTTTTTCACAAAATTACCTTTATCATAAAGCATACAAATTAAACCATTTTTTTACTTTGCATTGAAAAACCGCACCAAATAATAAACCCGGATTACTTATTCCCTGTTGGTTGCTTTGTTTTTTCGAAAATAAAATTTCCGATTACCAGCACATCCATGCCGGTATGCATGAAACAGCGGTATGCATCCAGTGGGGATTCGACAATGGGTTCACCGCGAACATTGAAACTGGTGTTTACGACAATACCCCATCCTGTTTCTGTTTTTATTTGCTTTAACAGGCCTAAAAACAAAGGATGGCTTCCCTGTCCAACTGTCTGAAGTCTCGAACTGAAATCTACATGGGTAACAGCCGGGAAATGGGACTTTGGTGCTTTCAGTTTTTCTTCCCATGGCAAAGATTGCAAATCCTCTTCGCTATAACTCCTGAATTCTTCCTTTATATCAGAAGTCAGTAACATGTAAGGTGATAAATTGGGTTGTTCAAACAGCAGGGCTGCATCTTCTTCCAGAACAGCAGGGGCAAAAGGCCTGAAGCTTTCCCTGAATTTTATTTTCAGGTTAAGCTTGCTTTGCATTTCGTGGCTACGGGCATCAGCCAGGATGCTCCTGTTGCCAAGCGCCCTGGGGCCAAACTCCATTTTCCCCTGGAACCAACCAACCACCTTGTTATTGAGGATAAATGAAGCTGTTTTTTTAATAAGGTCATCCCTGCTCAAATTTTCATATACACAAGCTGTATCCTTCAGTAAATGGAGGGCTTGTTCATCAGTATAGGCAGGGCCAAGCAAAGCATTTTTCATGCTGTCAGTTTCCTGCACCACCCTGTTACCCTTAAAATGCAAATAGTAGGCAGCCGATGCTGCACCCAAAGCACCACCGGCATCACCAGCTGCCGGCTGTACCCAGATATCCTTATACAAACCTGACTTTTGGATTGCAGAATTGGCAACACAGTTCAGCGCAACACCTCCTGCCAGGCAAAGATTGTCGGAGCCCGTCAGTTGCCTTGCTTCCCCGGCTACGGATAGCACAATGTCCTCTGTTACTTTTTGGGCTGCCAGGGCCAAGTCACAATGCGACTGGGTAATGGCTGTTTCCGGAGTTCTTTTTTTAATTCCGAACAGCGTTTCCCATTTTTTTTTCGGGATAATTTTCAAAGTACTGGTAAAAGAAAAATAGCCTTTATTAAGCCGCACTGACCCATCTTTCTTTACAACGATCAACTCCTCTTTTATCAACCGGTACATTTGCCTGAAGTTATCGGAATGCTCGTTGCCGTAGGGTGCCATGCCCATGAGTTTGTATTCCCCTGAGTTAACTTTAAAACCTAAAAAGAAAGTAAACGCAGAATAAAACAAACCCACCGAGTCGGGAAAATGAAGGGTTTTCAATATTTCAATTTGCGTTCCTTTGCCCTTACCAATGGCCAATGTTTCCCACTCCCCTACTCCGTCAAGCGTAACGATAGCGGCTTCATCAAATGGTGAGGGGTAAAAAGCACTGGCTGCATGTGACAGGTGGTGAGTTGAAAACAATATATTCGTTGATTTCCTGTCGATTTTTTCAATCTTTTTCAGATTGTCGAATAGCAGTTTTTTAAAAAACAACTTCTCTTTGGCCCAGACCGGGATCCCTTTGACAAATGGAACAAGGCCCTGGGGTGCTTCTGCATAAAAGGTTTCGAGGATACGTTCAAACTTTAATAAGGGTTTATCGTAGAACACTATCGCTTCAAGGTCTTTGATTCGGGTACCGGTACTTGAAAGGCAGAATTCAATGGCTTTGGCCGGAAATGACGGATCGTGCTTGATCCGTGAGAACCTTTCTTCCTGTGCTGCTGCCAAAATGTCTCCGTCTTCAAACAGACAGGCGGCAGCATCATGATAAAAGCAGGATATTCCGAGAATTTTCATACATCAGCCCTTTTGAGGCCTCTTTCAGGTTTTCAATGCAAAAATAGGATTCCCGGAGGATTAAACCACTTTAAATTAGATGGGATGATTTCCAGTTGAATATCCGTGCCTGATTATCTGATTGCTACCAACAAGCCGAAGAAAAAAGACAACCACAGCTTGAAAATTGAATTTTACTGCACTGGAAAAATAGAAAATGCCACAAAACACAAGCAAGAGTGTAGCTGCCCTTCCCTGCCACCGTCCCTTCGCAGCCACACACGACTTGTCCCGTTTTTTCATGGGGATGTTGTTTTTGCCAACCCTTCCGTTGATAATAAACTGTTAATAAATAATTGAAATTTTCAGACTCAATAGTTGAAAGATATATTACCTTTGACAAAATTAGTCAACACACAAAATGTCAACACTAGGACTGAAATTACGAGAATTGAGAGAACAGACAGGATTATCATTGCGGAAGGCTGCTATGCAAACTGATATTGACGTGGCAATATTGAGTAAAATGGAACGTGGCGAGAGAAAATTATCCAAAGAATTGGTTTTAAAACTGGCAGACCTTTATAAAGCTAATTCGGACAAACTTATAATTGATTTTTTAAGTGAAAAAGTTCTTTACGAATTAGAAAACGAAAAATTTGGGCTTGAAGCGCTGAAAGTTGCTGAGAAACAATTAAAATATAAAAAACAGAAAGATGTCTAAATCAGATAATATAAAACGGGCAAAGTTGCTTCGACAACGGAAAAAGGAAAGGGAAAAACAAGCCCTGTTAAATGATAATTTACTTAAAGACCAACAATTGTTACGAGAGAAGGCAGAAAAGGACAATGTTAAAATTGTTGATAGAACAGTACTTGGCAGAAAAGAAAAAATATCAACCGTTTTACTTGAAATGATAAAACCGGTTCTTTTTACAACACAGAATGAAGAAGAGGCACGTGGTATTGTTTCTATGGGCGTAATTGCATGGAATTGCGGGATTATTAAGCAAACTTTAGGTGAAGATAAATTAAAAGATGCCTTGAAAGCCTTTAAAAGCAAGGAAGACAGTTGGGAAAGAAACCTACTGAATGAATATATTGGAATTAAATGCAACCAATACGGTCTGTACAATGATTTTATTACCGATTTTCAGTTGTCATTCGAACGTGACGGGAGAATGAATTTTACTGTGCTGACAGGAATTACAGACGATATTACTAAAACATTAAATAATTAGAGCAATGCCAACACTCCAATTCAAAGGAAAAAACATAATCTGGAACCACCATTTGGCTGTTCCGTTTCACACATTGGACGAAGTGCCCGAACTACACTACCAACCCGAAAAAGCAAACGGGAATATGATAATTGAAGGTGATAACCTCATTGCTTTAAAAGCACTTTTGCCACAGTTTTCCGGCAGAATTAATGTTATTTACATAGATCCGCCCTACAATACAGGGAACGAAGGTTGGATTTATAATGACAGCGTAAATAGCCCTTTATTAAAAGACTGGATAGGAAGAGAAGTTGGCAAGGATGATTTAACAAAACATGATAAATGGCTTTGCATGATGGTTCCACGTATAAAATTACTATATCAACTTCTTTCTGAAAATGGAGTGATTTTTATTTCAATTGATGATAATGAGTTATCAAATCTAATTTCATTTTGTAATGAAATTTTCGGAGAAGAAAACCTAATTGGAATTCTTCCAAGAATTACTAAAAAGGCAGGAAAAACATCAGATAATATTTCAAAGAATACAGACTATATCGTTATATATAAAAGAGTTGGCAATCTTGAATTTGAAAAAATTGAAATTGATGATGAAGGTTATAAGCATACTGATGAATATGTAGAAGAAAGAGGGAAGTATAAATTAAGTCAAACTCTTGATTATAGTTCAATACAGTATTCCGCTTCATTAGATTATGAGATTGAATTAGATGGTAATATCTTTCGTCCAGGCAATTCAACAAAAGAAGAAATGGAAGAACGAATTATCAGAAATCCTAAAAGTGACTGGTGTTGGAGATGGTCTAAACCATTGTTTAAATTTGGACTGGAAAATGGGTTTATAGTTGTTAAAGAATCTAAAAATGGAAAAAGAATTTATACAAAGACTTATTCTAATGCAGTAATAGAGAATACTGGGAGCGGATATCAAATTAAACTTATTGAGAGAAAAAAGAATACTACAACATTAGAATTTATTGATAATCAATATTCGAATGATAATTCAAGAAAAGAAATTGAAAAGCTTTTTAGACATAAAGCATTCGAGTACAGTAAACCTTCATCACTAATAAAAAGAATTATTCAACTTGCATCTGACCAAAATTCAATTATACTTGATTCATTTGCAGGTTCAGGCTCTACAATGCACGCAATTATGGATTTGAATAAAGAAGATGGTGGCAACCGACAATGCATTATGGTACAAATGACTGAAGCCACTGAGAACGAACCTGATAAAAATATTTGCAAAGACATAACCAGGGAAAGAGTAAAACGGGCTATTGACAAGTACGGTTATGATTCGGGGTTTAAATATTTCTGTCTTGGAATTCCACTTGATGCCGAAACCATGCTTGCAGGACTATTGCCAACCTACAATCAGTTTGCAAAATATATTTATTATTTATGCACAGGCGAAAACCTGGAAGCCGAAGATAAAATAAATGAAGCCGATTATTACGTTGGCGAATATGGCAAACAAGCCATTTATCTGGTTTACAAACAGGATTACGAAACGCTTACCCGACTTGCACTCAATTTAACGCTTGCCGAAAAAATTAAACAGCAGCAACCGGGTAA
>CAZVAY010000019.1:0-17411 GCA_964625265.1 uncultured Sphingobacteriales bacterium
ATCCAATTAATCATAAAGGCATAAGCTATTGTATTTAAACACTACCTGGAAAGGACGCGTTTTGTATTTCTTCCAAATATAAAAAATATTTCAATTAGACAAGTAATTCTGAATTTATTAGCATTTTTTGGGGTTGTATCTTTTCAACCCCTTCAGGGTTGTGAACTGTGGGTTGTTAGCCGTCACCGCACTACCTACGGTGTTAGAAATATTCAACCCCTTTGGAGTTGGGGAAAAGGCTTCTCAAATAATTCTTAATTCCTGGTTTCTTGTTTCCTGACTCTTCCTCTTTTCCTGAAAAAAAGAAGTAAAAATTCAGATAACAACGACTTACCCCAGATTGATATTGATGATCTTATGGATTTCCTGGAGCCTATTCGAATATTCCTTGTCAGTATCGAGCAGGTCATTGACCGTCTGGCAGGCATGGATCACGGTGGAGTGGTCGCGGCCGCCAAATTGTTTGCCGATATTGCACAGGGAAGTATTGGTTAGTTTTTTAGCAAAATACATGGATATCTGTCTGGCCTGAACAATGTCCCTTTTCCTGGTTTTTGACTTGATATCCTCAATGCTGATGTTGAGGTGATCGCCAACAAGGCGTTGGATATGTTCTATCGTAAGTTCCTTGGATGCTTTCTTGATAAAATTTTTCAACACATCCTTGGCAAGGTCTACATTAATATCTCTCTTGTTGAAAGATGCATTGGCAAGAATCGAGATTAAGGCACCTTCGAGTTCCCTGATGCTCGAATTGACATGATATGCAATGTATTCAACCACATCCCTGGGCAGGTCAATACCCTCGCTGTGCATTTTATTTTCAAGAATAGCAATCCTGGTTTCAAAATCAGGTTTTTGGAGGTCGGCTGAAAGGCCCCATTTAAACCTTGACAACAATCTTTCTTCCAACCCTTCAATATCTTTGGGTGATTTATCTGAAGTCAGGATCAATTGTTTTTCGTTCTGGTGAAGACTGTTGAATATATGGAAAAAGATATCCTGTGTTTTATCCTTGTTGGCAAAAAACTGGACATCATCCACTATCAGTACATCTATTAATTGGTAGAAATTGTTGAAGTCGTTGACCAGCTTATTCCTTACCGACTCAATAAATTGGTTGGTGAACTGCTCGGCTGTAACATACAACACCACTTTGTTCCTGAAGTTGGCCCTGATCTCATTACCGATTGATTGTGCCAGGTGGGTTTTGCCCAGCCCGACTCCACCATAAATGAACAATGGGTTAAAAGCAGTACCTCCGGGTTTTGCTGCTACGGCAAGCCCTGCACTCCGGGCCAGCCTGTTACATTCCCCTTCGATGAATGAATCAAAGTTAAAATTGCTGTTTAGCTGGGGGTCAACTTTTACCTTTTTTAATCCGGGAATGATAAACGGATTTTTAATGGAATTACTGATATTCCCGGGCATGGTTACTTCCATACCACCATCTTTTCCTATTTGCGAAGCGGGCATATTAATTGTCCGGGAATTATTTTGACCCGAACTATTCTCAACCACCACGTTGTACTCAAGTTTTGCTCCTGTACCAATCACTTTTTTAATGGTTCTCCTAAGCAAATTCACATAGTGCTCCTCCAGCCATTCGTAAAAGAATAAACTGGGTACTTCAATTGTAAGTACCTTATTTTCAATTTTTACTGCTTTAATAGGATTGAACCATGTCTTATAACTTTGCCCATTTATGTTGTCTTTAACTATTTCCAGGCACTTTTCCCACACCGCAATATGCTGGTCACTACTTATCTTTGATTCCATGTAAATCTCCTATCAATTTTTAGGTTATAAATATGAGGATATTTTCCACAATATCGAAATTTCTGTTCATAAAATATTTCAAAAAAACCTAAACATTTATCAATCCAACGGTTAGCTTTTTTGCTGTTTTTTGATTATCAAAATCAATCCTGATCACGCCCAGGTTTACCCCTGCAAAACCTGTTTGCATGATGTAACAATTTTCCCCGGCTTTGTTCTGAATTATATCGGGTTGCTCAAGAAAAGTGTGGGTATGGCCACCTAAAATCATATTTGTATGTTCGCTGGCCGAGGCGATGATCTTATCACTTATCCGATCCGATTCATACTGGTATCCCAAATGGGACAAACAGACAATCAGGTCACAACCTTGTTCATTTTTCAGGATATTTTCCTGTACTTTCATTGCAATGACCGGATCGGTGTAAGTTACATTTCCGTAATGCTCTTTGATGGCCATTCCGTCTAACTCCACGCCCAGTCCGTAAACACCTACTTTTATTCCATCTTTTTCCAACACCAGGTTTTTCTTAACCAAACCTTCAAGGGGGGTGTTTTCAACCAAATAGTTTGACACCACAAAAGGAAATCCTGCATTTTCTTTGATACGGGTTGCAAGCTCCTCAACCGGAATATCAAATTCGTGATTACCCAAAGTGGAAGCATCATATTTCATCTCCGACATAAGCTTTATTTCCAGGTCACCCCTGAAGATATTAAAATAGGGAGTTCCCTGGAATATGTCACCGGAGTCAAAAAGCAGGACATTGTCATATTCCTCCCTGTATTTTTTAATAAGGGCCGCACGTCTTGAAAATCCGCCCCTGCCCTGATAGCGGCCACCATTCATGGGAAAAGGGTCAATTCTGCTATGGACATCATTGGTATGCAGGATTAGCAGTTGTTTAGGTTTTTTGCCGGCAAAAAGAGATGCAGGAAGCACAGTTGTTGCTAACGCAGCACCTGCTCCTGCCACCAGGCCTGTCCTGATGAACTCTCTTCTATTCAACAATTTTAATCCTGCCATCTGTTATCGCATTTATTCTTTTACCCTGTTTATACCTATTATTAATATATCCTTCGATCATGTCCCTGACAAGGACTTTCGTATCAGTCACAGGAGCATCTTTAAGAAATCCCATGTGGCTTCCGCCCTGCGCCAGGTAATCATTGGTCACCATAAAGTAATGCCTTGTGCTGTCAAATGGCTCTCCCTGAATTGACACGATTTTCGCCACCTTATCCGTAATCTCTATTCTGAGCCCGGAAACAGCAATATCTTCACCTTCGGGGATGTACTCCATTAATTGCCGCATGTGTGCAGCATCCATCTCAACCACTACCACCCAATTATCAAATGGCATTAATTCAAATACATTACTCCTGCTAATATCCCCTTTAGGCAAAATAGCCCTCAGGCCTCCGTTGTTATTCATGGCAAAATCCACCTGGTAGCCTGACTTCCTGCAGGAATCAAGAAGAAGGTTGCAGACAAAATTACCCAGGGTACTTTCGGGAAATCCCTTGACCATTACAATCTCAGATTCACCAATGATCTTTCCCATTACCTGATCAACCGAATCGCGGTAATGTGCAATCATTTCATCCATGTGTGCATCAGTGGGTAAGCTTGAATCAATGCTTTGAAAGGAATAATCGATGTTGGTAAGTAGCCAGGGTTGTCGGTCTTCCCTGCACCCGCTGAGGCTATAAAGAAGAGCCAAAACCACCCCGTACAAAACGATATGTTTGTTTATGTTATTCACCGAAACCTAATGATTCAAGGTCTTACAAAAATCTTAAAAAATTGTGGATTTCACAAAGAGAAATTCAAAATTTCGCCTGCCCCTTCGATGATTAATTCATACTGATGAAATAATCAGGTTAAAACAATCCCGCAGCTTCTTTCTTCAAAGCTAATTTAGCTTCTTCAACGGTTTTTATCAAGGTTGAGTTTTCCAGAATCTTTTTCAGTAATTCGGTTGATCTGGCATTTCCGTCCACTTGTTCATAGGAACTATTGATAATAGCTAAAATCTCCTCCCTTGCTGCCACTACCCTCTGCCATGCATCATGGCTTATGTACAGTTGTTGAGCAATATTATGATCGAATTCAGAACGGAGTGTTGTCACAAGAACCTGGTAGAATTCGGCTGACGAAATCCCTTCCTGCTTTAACCGCATTACCATGTTGCCGGGAGATATCCGTTCAAGCAGTAAAATCATTCTTTCGAAGGCCTGCAGCCTGAGCATGAGGATCTCTTTTTTTACCACACCATCAGTCTTTACTTTATCTTTTTGAACCTGCGCATTAAAAAAGGAACGAAGAATAACGTATGCTGTTAGAAATACTACAGATGAGGAGACCAGAACGAGAATAACATTTTGCCACATGACAGATAATTTGAGGATTTATCAGGCAAAGTTCTGGAAACCCGGGCAAAAACAACCAAATTATTAACAGTTTCTTTCATTATTGAGTTCTAATTTATATTTAAAAAAATATGTATTACCTATATTTGTATTTTTGATGAATACAGGTTATTCCTGACTAGCATAATGACATGAAGATAAATTGGGGACGGATTGTATTTATTTTAATTATATTAATTCCTTTGTGGAGTTATCTGTTTTGGGTCATTTCCAGGCCCAGGCCGTTTAATATGGTAACAGTGGACAAAACTGTCCCGACCCAGTTTAGAAATGAACACCGTTCCTTTAATTGGATCCAAACCCACTACAAATATGTCAGGCGCGACAACCACAAACTGTACAATAATTTTACAGACTACTACGGGTTTTTTCCGGTATTGCCCATGAGCAGTAAAAAATATGAGATCCACGATCTGGACACCCTCAACGATACCCGGATAGACTCCATGGCCACTGCGCTGGATATGCTTTATATCACCGACCTATATGGTATTTACTACAACGAATGGTACCTGGACTCCCTGGAAACCGAACATTCCCCAAAAATTTATGGCGGGATGAGCAACAACGATTGGAAGCTGATTGAAAAAATGAAAGAGAAGAATAAACTGTTCGTTACCGAATTCAACAGCATTGCCGACCCAACACCGGGGAACCTGAGAAGGAAATTTGAAAACACTTTTGATGTGGAATGGAGTGGCTGGACCTGCCGCTATTTCGACTTGCTTGATACGATAAAAAATCCTGAATTGCCCAGGTGGGTTATCAGGCTGTACCGCGAGCAACACAATGGAGACTGGCCCTTTACCCGTTCAGGTATAGTCTGGGTACATGAAGATGAACGCATTGCCATTCTGGAAAAGAAAACAGACCTTGAAATTGAGGTACCCTACATTATTACCTCCGAATACGGACAAGACAAGTACGGCCTTCCTGACAGGATCCATTATCCCTACTGGCACGATATCATTTTTTCCGGCCCTGCCAACAAAGTAGTAGCTTATTACGAAATCAGGCCTAATGAAAGAGGAGATTCTATTTTACGGCATTATGGTATCCCTGCAAAATATCCTACTTTTATCGAGCACGACCAACCTGATTACAAGTTTTATTATTTTGCCGGTGATTTTGCTGACAATCCTATCACACTCAATTCAGCCTATTTTAAGGGCATTAGCAGGATGAGCAGATTGTTTTATAAAAATGCAGTTTTTAATGAAAGGACAAAGTTTTTCTGGAAATATTATAAACCCCTGATCACAACCATTATTGATAATTACCGCAAGGAAAGGGGAATGACAAAGAAATAAACTATGGAAACCGATAGAAAACTTTACAACTTGCATATGCTGGAGGACATGTCGGGCATGGACGTGGATTTCATCCGTGAAATGGTGGTTTTGTTTTGTACAAACACACCTGTTGTGCTTGATAAACTACATACCCTGAATGAGGAACAAAACTGGGACGAACTCAGGCATGTGGCCCATAAATTCCTTTCCAATGTGAACATGATTGGGATCAGCTCCATTATTCTTGAGGTTGATTTGCTTGAGAGCAATGCACTAAACAGGACTAATCTTGATGAAAATATAGCTTTGATTGAAAGAATTGGAGAAGTATGCATAAAAGTGATTGAACAATTAAAAGAAGAATTTAATTTATAACAGATATGAAAATCTTAGTTTGCGAAGATGATGTAATGATGTTAAAAATGATTGAGCTCAAGCTCAGAAAGGACGGGCATGAGATTTTTACTGCAACTGATGGTAAAAAAGGGGCCGGACTTGTGAAGGAGAACTCATTCGATATGATTATTACAGATCTTTTAATGCCCTTCTTAAGCGGACTTGAACTAATCAATGTGGTCAGGAATGAGCTTAAACAAAATATGCCAATCATTGTGCTTTCATCAGTAAAATTCGAGGAAACTATTCTTAAGGCCTTCGAGTTAGGAGCTGATGATTATATTGTTAAGCCATTCAGCCCGAATGAGCTTTCTATCCGCGTTAAGAGACACTCAATGATGAACAGATAATGAACCGATACTTAAAAATTACCTTTGTTCTTTTTCTGACTGCTTTTTGCTTTCTCGAAGCCAGGCCACAGGGTGGATACATCAATTTCGCAAACCCGGATTCAGCTTTTATTTCCATGCGGCAACAGGCTTTTGAACAGAATTATGATTCAGCCAGGGATATTGGGTACAGGATTCTTTCTTCGTCACCTGAATACAAAGATGTTATTATCCTGATAGGACGTACATATGCATGGGAAAACAAATACCGCCAGGCCAGGACAATGTTTTCCCGCTCATTCAGACTTGATTCAAAATACTATGATGGCCTTGACGCCATGAGCGACCTGGAACTATGGACAAAAAATTACGATTCGGCCATAGGCCTGCTCAACTACGGATTGGTCTTTTATCCTTACGATTCACATTTCCTGATAAAAAAGGCAAGGATCTACGATATTCAAAAAGAATACAAGGATGCTTATGATATTACCTCGTTTTTGGTTAAAAAATACCCCAAAAACAGATCGGCTCTACAGTTGTCGAATACAATAAAAAACCATATTGCCACAGATGGCCGTCCCCTGATTGATGACTGGTTTTCACAGGCCCGTAATTATGCCTACAATAAAAGGTACGACTCATCGGAAATCCTGTTGAATCGCATTCTGGACATCATCCCTGATTTTTATTCGGCAAAGATATTCCAGGCCAGGACTTATGCCTGGCAATCCAAATATGATAGTTGCAGGACCTTACTTAACGAAGTTTTCAAAGTAGATCCTACTATTTACAGCGCTATTGATGTGGCCATTGACAATGAATTCTGGGCAGAAGATTATGATACCGCCATCGGGTTTTGTAAACACGGGTTATCGCTTTTTCCAGATGACACCAATTTCCTGGTTAAGAAAACAAGGTTATTTTTTGCCCAGGGTGACTGTGAACGAACCATTTATAATTGTAAGTATATCCTGAAACGCTATCCTGATAATTACAGGGTTAAAGAAATATTTAACCAGGCACTTCGTCAATGCCGTTCAGAAGTTTTTGAATTTGAATACCTGCTTGAATATTACAAAATCCCATCACAGCGCAGATTCCATTATTTTTCTGTTCGTTATGGACGTACTTTCCCAAATTTTTTCATCCTGCCAAGGTTAAATTTCGGAGACCTGGTCCGCAACAACGAATCGCTACTCATGGAAGATATCGATTTCCAGCTAATGGTTGATTTTTATCCAAAGCTTTGGGAAGGCGCCTATGCATTTCTGAGTTATGGCTACTCGCCCAAGCACAGCCTGTTCCCCTTGCACCGCATTGATGGAGAAGTGTACCAGGACCTGGGCAAGGGAGCCGAAATCTCATTAGGCTGGAGATATATGCAATTTTACAGGCCTATTGATTCAGCAACGCCCAAAGTAGATGTATTTATCATCACAGGGGCATTATCAAAGTATTTTAGCAACAACAGATGGTGGCTATCAGTCAGGCCCTATATTTCACCTCGCTGGTCGGTAAATTCACAGGCATTATTCCTTGAGCTACGGAGGTTATTTGATGGTGATAACCAATTTGCCTCCCTATACATTGGCTCCGGAAGTTCTCCTGACGAATTTCTAAACCAAATAGGTGATTATTCCGACCTGAGGGCATTCCGATTACGTTTCGGTTACAAATCCTTAATCAATAATCGTTTATCGATGGCGACCTACCTGGGCTATACCTACAAGGAATATCAGGCAAACAGTTTCCATAATGAATTTGACTTTAATGTGATTTTTTCATATCCATTTTAAAAAATGACAGAATATAATACATCATTCAGGTTTTCATGGTTAATTAAAGTTCTTCTTTTAGCGGGGATCCTGTTTTTATTTAACGGAATACCGGCTGTTTATCCCACCGTTTCAGCCCAGCAACAGGATTTGGTTTTCAAAGTTCAGGTATCTTCCCGTGTAGGCTCTCATGCCAATATGAACGAATTTAAAAAATTTAACTTTGACTACCCTGTTGAAGAATTTCACCACAAAAACAGGTACAAATACCTTGTTGGTAATTTTAGCACCTACGATGAAGCCAAAATATACCGAAACCAGCTAATGGGAAAAGGTATCAAGGATGCTTTTATTGTAGCCACCAGCGGCAATCAAATTGTGGAAGACTGGAAACGTATGCTGAATTCCCATCCCAAACAGGGAACAACAACAGAAACCGTAGAAACAACTGAAACTACATCTGATTTTGAGGACACCCAGGGTGAAGAACCTGTCGAAGAAGAGAATCTGCAGGAGGGTGAAGATTCTTTCGGTAGCCAGGATGAACCCGTAGATGAAGTGAATCAAAATATTGGGAAAGTTCATATTTACCTGATAGAAGAAAATATATTTCCTGATCTGAGTCGACCGGGACACGTTCAGAAAGAAAACAAGAAAAAAAATATCTTCAGTCAGGTTAGAAACTTGTTTAAGTCGAAAAAGAAAAAGCAGGAGGAAGAGGTAGCCGACACTTTAAATGAGAATAAAACAGGCCGGGCTTATATTGTATTGCAACCTGTAAATGATTCAACCGGCAGCGATTCCGCATCATCAGAAAACATTACAACACAGGAGGACAAAAAGGAAAAACCACATGTTGGGTTTGTTTCTCCTCTGAAAGCCATCAAATACAGGGAAAAAGGAAAACCATTTCCTTACAATGTCCTGTCTCCAATTATTTATGTTATTGACACTACGTTCAACTCCAACCGGATTATCATCATTGCAGTAGTATTTATCTTTTTCTTCCAGTTATCGTTTGCTGTTCTGGTTCTATTCCTTGTCATTGCCCGCTTTATTAAATCAGCGAAGGAAGCCAAAAGGGAACTACTCCGGGAGCGTTACCAGGACCTGATCGCAGATTATCTTTTTTCGGATGAAAAAGACACTGAGTTACCCCAGGAATTATTGAGGCTCAACACTAAAATGAAGCAGGATGTCCTGGTTGATGAAGTTATCTTACTCCACAAAAACCTGACAGGTGAGGCGTATGACCGATTAATTAAACTCTACCTTGAACTTTCATTACATCAGTACTCCATAAAAAAGATCAATTCCAGAAGATGGCATATCATTGCCAAAGGGCTTCGTGAACTTACACAAATGAATGTTACCAGTGCCATGAAACGCATTCAGACACTGACAAACAGTGGTAACGAATTTATCAGAATGGAAGCCAGGCTTGCCATGATCAGGCTTAATAAATCAAATCCGTTTAATTACCTGTCAAATTATACAGATATTATCACAGCCTGGGAAAAAGTTAATATACACAACCTGATAGAAATTCATAAAGTTGAAATTCCCGATTTTAAAACATGGTTAACTTCTCATAATGATTCAGTCGTTACATTTTGCCTTGAAATGATCACTGTGTATAAGCAAAGTAACGCTTATGAGGAGATTTTAAAACTGTTGAACCATCCCAACCAGATTGTTATTCAGAAAGCTATCATTGCCCTGGGTGTTTTGGGAAAACCAGAGTGTGGGGAAAACCTGAAGGAGATATATAATACCGCTTATTATCAAAACAAAATCAGGATTCTTACTGCCCTGGGCGAGTTTGTGGATGAAAATAATATCTTATTCCTTGAGAATGTATTGGATGACAATGATTTTGACCTGAAATTTGAAGCCGCCAAATCACTGAATGCAATTGGCGGAAAAGGACAAATGATACTTATGGACAGGTTGCTGTCGGAAGATCCGGAACTACAGCGAATAATTAAACATATTTTTGATCAAAGGATATAATCATGCTTGAGCTACTCAAATTATTTCAGGACATATTAAACCTCTTTTTATTTCTGTTCAGTATCCTGATCATTTCTTCTTACATAATATTAGCTGTAGTATCAGCCATTACCCTGGTTAAATACATGAGGAAAAATTCCTTTGTCGATTATAATGTTATCCTTTCTTCACCCTTTGCACCCTCTGTATCCATCATTGCCCCGGCCTACAACGAAGGCAAAACAATCATTGACAATGTAAATGCCCTGCTACACCTTTATTATCACGATTATGAAGTAATTATTGTCAATGATGGCAGCAAGGACAACACCATGGAGCAGTTGGTTGATCACTTTGCCCTGGAAAAGGTGGATTATGCTGTCAATTTCAGGCTGAGGCACCAGGAAATATTAGGTATTTACCGGCCTACGAATACCTCGTTTGGAAAAATAACCGTTATTGACAAGCGCAACGGGGGTAAAGCCGATGCACTCAATGCCGGCATCAATGTTTCGAAAAATGACACTTTTGTTGTGATCGATGTAGATTCGATACTGGAACCTGATGCCTTGCTCAGGCTTTCCAAGCCTTTTCTTGAAAAGAAAGATGAAACAGTACTGGCTGCAGGAAGTGTGATCCGTATAGCTAACTCATGCGAAGTAGAAGACGGGAAGATAGTCAGTGTCTCATTCCCCCGTGAATTCTGGGCTAAGTTTCAGGCTATCGAATACAACAGGGCCTTCCTGATGGGCCGTATGGCCTGGGGAAAACTTAACGGTTTGTTGCTGATCTCCGGAGCCATTGGCATGTTTAACCGCGAAGCCGTTGTGGATGCAGGAGGTTACAGCAGCAAGACTGTTGGCGAAGACATGGAATTAATTGTCAGGATCAGAAGGCATATGGAAGAAGTTGATCAGAAATACAAGGTATTCTACATTCCTGACCCGCTTTGCTGGACTGAAGTACCTACAAACCTGAGAATCCTTAACAGGCAGCGAAACCGCTGGACCAGGGGAACCATCGAAACACTGATGACCCATAAACGATTGTTCTTTAATCCAAAATACGGGATCATGGGTATGTTTGGTTACCCTTACTGGTTCTTTTTTGAGTGGCTGTCGCCCCTATTGGAGGTTTTTGGTGTTATTTATTTCCTGATCCTGGGCATAACAGGCGCTTCCAACTGGCCATTTTTCTTCATGCTCCTATCATTTGTTTACTCATTCGCCATCGCCTTTTCCACCTGGTCAATCCTTTTCGAAGAAATGACTTTCGACAGGTATAAAAAGAAAGTTGACCTGTTGAAGCAGTTTATCACGGCATTGATAGAACCCTTTATTTTTCACCCTCTGAATGTATTCTGGGCATTTATGGGAAATTATGATTATTTCAGGGGAAAACGCGGATGGGGGCAAATGGAACGGCAGGGCTTCCTGCATAAATAACCGGGCCTATTTTTTCTTTCGCATTTTGAAATATATCCAGATAATGGCAAAAATGAAATGGCCGATCACAATGCCAAAAACAATATAAAGGACGAGGTTTGATCCCATGCACAAAGATATTACTTCAGGAATTATTGGATTTAGAAAATCAATCATCAAATTGCTTTTTTAAACGAAAAAATTAATTATACCTTTGCACCTCATTAATTTTTAATGCAGGCATAATGAAAAGGACTTATCAACCATCCAACAGGAAAAGAAGGAATAAGCATGGCTTCAGGGAAAGGATGAGCAGTGTTGGCGGAAGAACTGTTTTAGCAAACAGAAGGGCTAAAGGAAGAAAGAAACTCTCTGTTTCGGACGAAAGAAAGCACAAAAAATAGACTTTCATTTCCATAGCCTTTCGGTGAATATCATGAATGAATATTCGTCAATATACATTTAAGAAATCTGAAAGGCTCACCCATAAAAAGGTAATCGAGTTATTATTTTCTCAGGAAAACCACAATAAAAAGGTCATTTACCCCTTGTTATTTGCCTGGAAAAAATTTCCGTTTGAAGGGAAATACCCGGGCAGATTAGTAATCAGTGTCAGCAGGAAATACAGCAGGCGGGCTGTTGACCGCAACAGGGCTAAAAGGATTATCAGGGAAGTTTACAGGCTGAACAAACACGAGCTTTATAACATTTTAAATAAAAAGGGCGAACAGGCAGTATTTTTGTTGATGTATGTCGGCCACGAAAAACCAGATTTTCACACAATCCATGACAGTTTTAAAGGCATTATCCAATATTTTGTTAACACCTTTGAATGAACTTTTCAAAGCGATTTTTATATTGCTGGTAAAAATTTACCAGTGGCTGATTTCCCCTATGCTGCCGGCATCCTGCCGGTACAATCCTACTTGCTCCGCCTATGCAATTGAAGCCCTTAAAAAACATGGCGCCATCTATGGTTTTTTATTGGGGTTTTTCAGAATTTTGTCATGCAACCCCTGGGGAGGACATGGAAACGATCCGGTACCTGAAGAATTCCACTGGAACCAGTTGACCTTCAACCGGGGTGAAAAAAGTAAAAAACACATCCATAAACAATGAATTAAATAATTGACTATGACTACTATTTCCCGAATAAAATATAGTATAACCTGGATCCTGTTACTGACCCTTGTACCCTTTTTGAATTCCGTTTATGCCCAACCCGAAAAATTGGCTGTCGAAGACGAATCGGCCAACCAGTTTGAAATAGCCAAAAACCTGGACATTTATATTACCCTGTTCAAGGAACTCAACACCTACTATGTGGAGGAGCTTAACCCTGCCGAGATCATCCAGATGTCCATTAAAACCATGCTGAAATCTCTTGACCCTTACACGGTATTCTATCCTGAATCAGATGCTGAAAATTTCCGGTTTATGACCACAGGTAGTTATGGAGGCATTGGGGCTGTTGTAGGAAAAGCGGGGAACTATGCCCAAATCACACAACCATACAAAGATTTTCCAGCTCAAAAAGCAGGCCTGATGGCTGGCGATTATATAATCGCTATTGACGGGAAAAACACCAAAAACCTGACTACTGACGATATTAGCAACCTGCTCAAAGGACAGCCGGGTTCAAAAGTGAAGGTTACAATCAAACGTGATTTTGTCAATATTGAAAAGACCGTTGAACTTGAAAGGGCCAAGGTCACACTCGAAAATGTTCCTTATTACGGCATGGCCAACGACCACATTGGTTATATCAACCTGAGTGCTTTCAGACAAAAAGCAGGGGAAGATGTTAAAAAAGCATTTATTGAATTAAAATCAAAAAATGACCTGCAGGGGATCATCCTGGACCTAAGGGGAAACCCCGGAGGCTTGCTCATTGAAGCCGTGAAGATTGCCGGGCTCTTTGTCCCCAGAAACCAGTTGATTGTGTCTACAAAAGGAAAAGTTAAATCCTGGAATAAGGAATACAAGACTTTCGAAAACCCGGTTGATATAAAAATCCCGGTAGCCATCCTGGTAAATGCACATTCTGCATCAGCATCGGAAATTGTTGCCGGCAGCCTGCAAGACCTTGACAGGGCAGTGATCGTTGGGGAGCAAAGCTTTGGGAAAGGGCTTGTACAAACAACCCGGCCCCTCAGTTACAACACCCAGTTGAAAGTGACCACGTCAAAATACTACATCCCGAGCGGACGATGCATACAGGAAATTGACTATTCACAGAAAAATGAAAATGGGAAACCGGTCACTGTTGCTGATTCACTGATCACTGAATTTAAAACCCTTAACGGCCGTACGGTTTTCAATGGAAAAGGTATTGCCCCTGATATCAAAACAGACAAGGAAACAGATCACGAGATCATTACAACGCTCATAAACAACAAAGTGATTTTTGATTTTGCCACCAAATATCGTCTCGATCACGATACTATTGAGGTTCCGGGAAAATTTTCCATTTCAGATGATGAGTACAGGAATTTTGTTGAATTTGCACGGTCAAGAGAGATCAAATACAAAACCGGGACAGAAAAATCATTGGAATCGCTGAAAAAGAATGCTGAAAAAGAACATTATTTTGATAAGATCAAAGAGGATTATGAAAAAATTGCCCATTCGATTGAAAACGTAAAAAACCAGGAGTTTGAATTGTACAAGGGACAAATATCCGCCCTGCTTGAAAATGAAATTGTCAGCAGGTATTATTTTGAAAAGGGGCGAATCGAATATGGTATTGCCAACGACCCGGAAGTGATGAAGGCCATAAAGGTCCTCAAAGATAAAGAGCAGTACCAACAAGTGCTGCAAATAACCGATTAAGCCTTACCCTGGGATTTGTTACTTACTTTAATAATATTGTTTATCACCGGTTGTGTTGGCGGACTTTTGGCCGGTTTACTGGGAATCGGTGGCGGTGTGGTTTATGTGCTTGTGCTCACGGTTTTTCTTGAAAAAATTGTTCCGGGCAACCACGAACTTGTACGTTATATAATCGCTAATTCTGCATTTGCCGTTTTTTTTGCCGGATTATCAGGTAGTATACAACAATACAGAAAAAGTAATTTTTACCCGGTTAAAGTTATTTTGATCGCCCTGCCCGCCATTGCCACAGCATGGGCATTGTCAGGACTCATTGCCGGAAAAGACTGGTACGACAAAAAAGTATTCCTGATAATAGTAAGCATTGTCCTCACTTTCCTTATGATAAGGTCTTTATTATTTTCAGGGAACGGAAATAAATTAAAAGATGAAAACAACCGTCCCTGGGGATATATCCTGACCGGTTTTGTTACCGGGTTATTCGGTGCACTGACAGGCCTTGGTGGTGGGATCATTTCAGTACCCATCCTTCACTCTGTATTACATGTCAGGATCAGAAAAGCAACTTCCATTTCCCTGGGGGTCATGCCATTTTTCACCCTTGTCATGTCACTTTTCTATGGCTTTCAACACCCTGCCGACCCAGGTCTTTTCAGTTTTTCATTGGGATATATTTTACCCTTTTATTCCTTTCCACTCATTGCAGGAGTGATCCTTTTTTCACCCTTAGGTGTAAAGCTTTCTGAACGCATTTCAGGGCTTTCTATCAAAATTATTTTTACGATCATTGTAACTTTGACCCTTATCAGGTTATTTACCAGCACCTTCTAATGAGTGATTTTATCCTTCATATCGAGTCATCATCAACAATTTGCTCAGTTGCCCTGTCGGACGGACAGAAATTGTTGGATTACTTCAATGCACAGGAAACCAATGTACATTCCGAGTTGCTGACAGTTTTTATCAGCAACCTGCTTGTGAAAAACAAGCTTGCTATTCACGACCTGAAAGCCATATCAGTAAGCAAGGGGCCCGGATCATTTACCGGGTTACGGATTGGTGTTTCCGTTGCAAAAGGTATCTGTTTCGGGACCGGAATTCCCCTGATAGGGATTAACACGCTCGAAGCCATGGCCGGTGCAAGGATCAGCGAAAACCGGAATACCTGCATTGTTATGGACGCCCGGAACGGACAGGTCTATTACGGACTGTTCGACCCGGAAGGCGCTGCCTTGATCCCTGTTCGTGTAGGCAGTTTCGAGGAAAACGACCTGTTGGAAATACTGGCTTCATACCCTACACTTGTCTGCGGGGTTGGTGTAAAAAAATGGGCTGGAAAAATCTCCAATCCTCATGTGGAAAAAGAAGATAATTTTTATCCTGATGCCCGGTACCTGGTTCCGAAAGCCTGGCAACGGTATGCAGGTTCTGAATTTGAAAACCTGGCTGCATTTGAACCTTATTATATCAAAGACTTTATTGCTAAAAAAGGCAAAAAAGTCAGCAACATTTTAAACCGATAACCCTATGGCTGCAATTCCGGGAACGATAACTATTGATGAATTTCAAAAGAACCAAAAAGAAGGATTTCTGATTGTGGATACTCGGCCTTCAAAAGACTTTCTGAATGGGTTTATTCCCGGTTCCATTCATGTACCGCCTCATAAAGACTTTATCACAACTACAACTCCATTTCTGCTCCGAAACCAATATTTCATGCTTGTTACGCTCCCCGGAGAGGAACTTCAAACTGCTGAAAAAATTTATTATTTAGGTTTTGAAAACCTGATGGGAGCGCTGGAAGGGGGATTTGAAGCATGGCTAAGTCAAAACCTGCCTGTTGATGTCATTGTTTCCATTACACCCGAAGAATTTGATTTGGAGGTCAGGCACGGTAACCTCTACCTGATAGATACCCGTGACCCGGAAGCATTCGAAATGGAACATGTGGAAGATTCTCACAATTTTGAACCGGAGGTTATGTATAACAATTATGACCGGATTGACGACCAGATCACCAATTGTATTTACTGTGCAAACGGTTCGGATTCATTGACCCTTATTTCATTCCTTAAGTTCAACGGTCATCACAACCTCTACCATGTTGAAGGCGGTTATGGGGCAATCCGAAATCTTGACAACATAAAAATTGTGAAGCCCGGGGCCAACAAGGATATAATTTCAAAATTCAGGGGAAAAAACTGATTTGTATGACTGATACAGGAATTTATCAGCCTTAAAAAGAGAACCATTATCATCGATATAAATGGGATGTGATAGTATCTTCCCATGTTTAATAGATTTAATAATTTTGAACAAAATCACTCACCATGAAACTCCTGATGCTCTATACATCGCACTTCGCATATCAAACCAACCGGAAATCATTGCAGGACGCTGATTTCCAGGTGGATAAAAAAGAATTTTCCGAATGTGTTACAGCCTTTATCCATGCAGAAGTCAAAGATCAGGAACGCCCCAAAGCCATTGAGAACAACCTGGTTAAAAACCTGAAATGGGCGGCCAGGAAAAATGAAACCAAATGTATTTTGCTTCATTCTTTCTCCCACCTGTCCGATAGCAAAGCTGATCCGGATTTCACCAAAGAATTGCTTGACAAGGTAGAAGCCAGGTTGATGAATGCCGGGTTTGATGTAGCTCAAACCCCCTGGGGATATTTCCTCGTCCTGGACCTTCAGGCTCCCGGGTTCTCCCTTGCACGGGTTTTTAAAAGTTTTTAAACGATGCAGGAAAAAATCCGCCAGGCAGCAGCTTTAATCAGAAATGCCAAACATGCTATTGCTTTCACCGGTGCCGGTATTTCCGTAGAAAGCGGTATTCCCCCTTTCCGTGGCGAAAAAGGCATTTGGAACCGGTACGATCCGGCCACACTGGAATTGCATTATTTCCTGTCGGACCCACAGACATCCTGGAAAGCGATCAAAGAAATATTCTATGAATTTTTTGGAGAGGCAAAACCCAACAAAGCCCATACAGGACTGGCAAAACTGGAACAGGCCGGCCTCATTAAAGCCGCTCCCGCAAGGCTCTGTTTTATAAACAGGGCAATACAGTTGTGCTGTGTACCCCCTTTTTACTCTTTTTAGTTTATTAATTTAGAACACTTCAAAACAATCTCATTGGGTTATCTTTGCC
>CAZVAY010000020.1:0-17294 GCA_964625265.1 uncultured Sphingobacteriales bacterium
TAAAACCGCTTCATAAAACATTTCTGTTTGTCTTTCAATGATGGTTTTATCCTCGTCCACTCTGTCGAGGTTGACCTTTACATTGTCATTGGAATTAGCCAGCCATGAATGCATCATATATTCTTCTATATTCGTTTTCTCTTTGATGAAAATGGCCATTTTAACTGTCTTTTTTTTATTGGCAAAACCAATCAATGCATTCTCCTCGTAAAAAAATCCGGTCAGGGTTTCTGCATCTGTTATTTTTTTCAGGCTTTTTTCAGCCAGTATCCTGATCTCATTATCGTTCAGAAAATATTTGACATAACTTTGGCTAAATGCGTTTTGCAACAAAAACATTAATCCGAATAAAAACAAGTATCTCCTCATAATTGCCGGTATCTTTCTGTCAGGCAAATTACTGAATTGCCGTGAACCGGATAGTTGAATTATCAACAAACCCACTCTCACTTTTGCTTGCGTTTATTCTGCCCTGTGTTCAGTTAAAAGTCAAATGTGTAATTTTGCCTGTTAACAGTTACAAAATGGCAAAAGGCTCTTTGATCAGTTACATGAGTAACCTTGTGAAGGAAAATGGAGGGATCAACCTGGCCCAGGGCATTCCCGGGTTTGAGCCACCTGCAGCGTTAATTGACAACTTAAAAAACCTGGCAGGCCAAAATTATCACCAATATGCCCAGGGTGAAGGCAATAGTTGGTTGCGGGAATTGATAGCGGGCCATTATTCTGGGTTCAGTAGTTTTACCCCGGATGATTTTCTGATCACCCAGGGTGCCACAGAAGCTATTGCACTTGTTTTTATTTATCTCAATAAGTTGTTAGGGGACAATCTTCATGTTTTGGGATTTGAACCGGCTTATGAAAGCTATAGGCATCTTCCGGGAATATTCACCAGGCCATTTACCTCTTTCCCTCTTGGAGAACAGGGCGATATAGATTTTAAGAAGCTCGAAAAAACCATTGTAGGAAAAAAAATCTCCCTGATCTTTATTGCTTCGCCCGGCAATCCATTGGGTAAAGCCTTTTCAGAACAGGAAATAAAGCAAATCACCCAATTGGCCGAAAAACACCGGTGCTATATTCTATTCGATGCGGTTTATAAAGACCTCTATTTTAACCAACCTCCATATTTGCCACTTCAAACCCAAAATGACCACCTTTTTTATGTGAACAGTTTTTCCAAAATGCTATCCGTAACGGGCTGGAGAATTGGATATTTGTCTGCTTCCAAATCCCATCTCGACAATATCAGGTCGATACATGACTATATCGGTTTGTCTGCCCCAACCCTTCAGCAACAAGCATTGGCCATGTATCTTTCAGAGAATGAATTTGGTAAAGATTATACTCAGTATCTCAGAAAGGGAATCCTGAAATCGTACAACCTTATGCATGATTCACTATCATCCCTGGGATTTGAATGTCCTCCCATTGATGGTGGATATTTCATCTGGGCAAAGCTTCCTGCACTTTTCACCGATGGTTTTGATTTTGCCATCAATCTTTTTGAATCTACAAAAGTTGCCATTGTACCGGGAATACATTTTTCACCTAATGCCAAAAATTACATCCGTTTAAATTTTGCCCTGAAAGAGAAAATTATAACATTAGCCATGGAAAGGGTTGTCACTTTTTGCAGTCAATGATTTATTTTTGAATAAATTTGCTTGTAATATTTATTTCTATTTTCGACTTTATAAAAAAATATTCTTAATTTTGGTTAAACAAAACCGGCTCTATGAAAATCCATTTTAATCGCATATTCTTTTTGGGACTGGCCTCGTTGGCCTTGTTTTTTACATTTTCATGTAAAAATTTACTTAAAGAACCGGAAAAAGAGATTTTACCTGCTTTTATACCGGGGACAAATCCTCAAATTCAGATAACGGGCAGGTATTATGTCAACGATGACGTTGTGGAATTTGCCCATGCGGGTACACAGATCAATCTACGCTTTGACGGTTCGGTATTTACGCTGATCATGGCAAACCAAAGCCCTGAAAAAGGGATCTACAACGGTAACTTTCTGAACGTCTATATGGATGGAGGGCCACCTGTTGTAGTAGAGTTAAAAAACACGGATACTTTTTATGATCTGTCAGAGTATCTTGTTCCAGGTGATTTTCACAATGTCAGGATTGTTAAACGAACCGAAGCTGCCTGTGGCTTATGCCGGCTGTTTGGGTTTTACCTCGAAGACGGCCATCACTTTGTTACACCTGTACAGGAAAAAGAAAGAAAAATTGAATTTATCGGCAATTCACTCACTTGCGGTTTTGGTGTTGAAACTGACAAACCGGAAGACAATTTTAAACCCGCTACCGAGAACGTTGAATTAAGTTTTGCCGGTGTTGCATCACAAATCCTGAATGCCGATTATACTGCTATCGCTTTTTCTGGTATCGGAATATCCCGGAATGTGGATACCAACTGGCACTCTACTTATTTTGAGATGTACCAGCGTATTTTTCCACAACACGGACGCAGGTGGGATTTCAGCCGGTGGATCCCCCAGGCTATTGTTATTAACCTCGGCACCAATGATTTTAGCCAGGGCATTCCTGACTCCAATTCATTTATTGATGCTTACCTGCAATTACTCGATTTTGTTCATTCCAGGTACCCTCAGGGCAAAATATTCTGTCTGACCGGCCCCATGCTGTCCAACTCATGGCCTATAGACGAAAGTACCGGTAAGCCCTTGCCCTCCCTGGATATCTGCCAGTCTTACATTAAATCAGCTATCTATAGGTTTAAAGCTGCCGGTTACAAAGAGGTCTATTTCTTTGCCATGAAAACCAGCGGGGATTATGGCTATGGAGCCGCATGGCATCCCAGTAAAAAACAGCACCAGATAAATGGTGAAGAACTGGCAGAATTCATGAAACCCGTTATGGGCTGGTAATAATCCTTTTTTTAGTTAAGAGAGCATCCGCATTGCTGACAAAATTGTGCTTCGTCCCGGTGCTGGTCAAAACCGCAATTGGGACATACCTGGGTATTTAAGTCTATTTTTTTTCTAGTCATTTCAGCTGTAACAATCCCGGTTGGAACCGCAATAATGGAATAACCCAGGATCATGATGATACTTGAAATGGTTTGGCCTAAAACGGTTTGAGGTGTTACATCTCCATAGCCAACCGTAGTCAGTGTTACAATAGCCCAGTAGATGCTTTTGGGAATACTGATAAAACCATGCTCAGGGCCTTCAATCATGTACATCAGTGAACCGGCAATGATCACGATAGTCAGCACCGCTCCTAAAAAAACGGCAATTTTATATAAGCTGCCCTTGAGCGAGATGATCAGGTAACGTGAGGCTCCGATGAAATGAACCAACTTCAATACCCTGAAAATCCTAAGTAATCTCAGAATCCTGATCGTCATCAGGTAATGCGAGCCTGCCAGTACCAATCCCAAATAAGTAGGTAGAATGGCGAGCAAATCAATGATCCCGTAAAAACTAAAAATGTAACTAAACTTTTTTTGAATGCTGTAAATCCTTAGTGCGTATTCTATCGTAAACAAAATGGTAATGATCCATTCGATCGTTTTGAGCCATAAACCTACATTTTGACGGATTGAAGGAACGCTTTCGAGCATAACCACAAAGACCGATATCAGAATAAGCACAAGCAGGGCAATATCAAACAATTTCCCATAATAAGTATCGGCCTCAAAAATGATTTCATGAACTTTTTTCCTCAGTTCAGCCCTTGTATTCATAGCATTAATTTATTGCAAAATATCACTTTATGGTCAAAAAGGAAAATCATCTTCAGGATTGAAGATATATTCCGGTTTTTCTTTCCTGGGCGGCTTGGCTACCAGGTGAACCGGGTTGCCGTCCACATAAATGGCTTTGAAGGGCTTGGTCGGGCACATAAACTCACAGGCTCCGCAGCCAATACATACATCCTGATGGATAGTGGGCTTTTTCAGGCCTTGCTCCCACTCTACCATCTGCACTGATTTGGACGGACAGTGTTCAGAACAGGCACCGCAGTCTTTACGTTCGGTATAAACAATACACAACTTCCAGATCAGGTTCACTTTGCCCATTTGGGTTTTGTGCTTTTCCTCCTTGTTCAATTCGGTGATTGCACCGGTGGGACAAACCTGCCCGCAGGCCAGGCAGTCATAATTGCAATAATTAAAGAGGTAGTTCATCCGGGGTTGCATCAGCCCTTGTAATCCATATTCCAGGGCAGCAGGTTGAAGGACGTTGGTCGGACATGCGCTGATACATAGGTTACAGCCCGTACACAGGGAATTAAACCGTTCAATATTCAGGCTACCGGGTGGTGAAACAGGGAAATTCCTGACCGGTTTATCCTTTTCAGGTTCTTCATTAATAGCTGTGCTGTCCGCTACCTCCTGTGCAACGGCTTTCTGCGATAGAAATAAAGAACCCAGGATCAGCCGGGATAAAAATGTCCTCCTTGATTTTATATTTATATCATTGTTATGGTTCCCTATTCCGGCTGAAAAAGACATGGCATCCAACGAACAACTCCCGAGACAGTTGAAACAAGACACGCAACGGCTGTAATCAATATATTGATGATTACTGTCGATACAGGATGCCTTACAGACAGTCGTGCATTTATGACAATGATTACAAACTGAAGGGTTGATCTTCACCCTGAACAAAGCTTTCCCGGATAGCAGTCCCAGTAATGTTCCCACCGGGCAAACCGTGTTACAAAAAATTCTTCCGTTCAGGACGGCCATCACAGTAATACTTCCAAATAATACCAGAGAAACAGACAAAGAGATGATTTCCGGCTTATCAACCTTGATATGATAAAAACTATAGGTTCCTGCCAGTTCGCTTAATCCTGCAACAAGGTTATTCAAGGCAATAAAAACAGGTTGAAAGAGCTGAACAGAGATTTTACCGAATACACTGTATGGATCAAGTACATTCAGGGGAGGCATAAATCCGGCAAGGAGGGTGATTATTGTTACAACCAACAACGGATACCTGACCCACGACAGGCGTTTCAGGTATCGAAATTTTTTCTGTCCCCGTATTTTCGTTGACAACCTTGTAAGAACATCCATGAGAGACCCAAGCGGACAAAGTGATGCACAATAGAATCTTCCCAATAACAGGGTAATAACAATGACCACAATAAAACCTACAGCAGCCAGGCTGAATATATCAAAAAAGCTGATTACGGAAGGAATAAACTGGAAGAAGGTAACGGCATCAAACAGCCGGGGACTAATCATGTGGAATACATCCAGAAATATAACCAGGAATGCCAGCAGGTACAGGCCACCCAGTATTTGCCTGAACCTGATTAAGCGGGATGCTTTCATCATAAATTAAATACTCAGGCGTGCAATTTTAAGTTTCGAAAGGTTGGATTCACCCACACCGGCCTCAGCAGCCAGTTTCAGGTACCTGATATCTTCGGGGGTTTTTTTCAGCAGTTTGGCAGCAGCCGTATCAATTGCCACCATATCCGTTGATATCAGTTGGGTTTTCATCAGTTTTACATCACCGGTATCCACACCACGGGGACCATTGCGGTACATGATCCTGTAGGCATCGACAATGTTCAGGTCGGGTTTGCGATAAAAGCCGGCAAAATCGGCAATACACTGATGCAGGTCTTTGGCGTGCCACCACCTCCGGTCCCAGACTTCACCCATCAGGTTTTTCATTGAAATAGTCAGGTCGGCTGAACCATGATGTTTTAAAACAGGCACGTTAATAAACACATCCGATTCCAGAATTAGTTCATGAACCTTGGCCTTTTTTAGTTTTTTACCATTCTTTATTTCCACCACCTGAAAGTAGTTTTCGGTATTGGCAGGGACCATTTTACCACCGGCTTCTTTTACATATTTTTCAATACCGCTGTTTTTATAACATTTCAGCCAATTATTGCATGTATTGTCAAAAACATACACACTTTTAGCACCGGCATCAAAACAATGTTCAATAATACGCTTTACCAGAAAGGGGTTGGTGTTCCCTGCACGTTTTGGTGTAACATCCCATCCTATATTGGGTTTTATCACAACCTTTTGCCCGGGGCTGACAAATTTTTTCATCCCTCCCATCACCTTGATGGCCTTATCAAACATGATATCCGGTTTGCCCCCTTTGATGGCTGCGAGGTCATAAACCGGGTCTGCATAGGTGTAATTGGAAGAAAACAAACGCGACCAGGGCATCATGCTCATGGCTGCACCTGCTACCATGCCGGCCTTCAGACTATTTGACAGGAAATCCCTTCGTTTCATAAAGATTGATTTTTGTCAAAAATACAAAAATCCACCAATATGCAAATGAAGGCTAACCCCTGCTAAAGGTTTTCAATAACCCTTTTCAATTTAGCCTGGATGTCCGATGCAATTTCCTTCAGGCCGGGGTTATCCACTGCCATCATCGAGGCTGCCGGGTCAATAGCCGCAACCTCTATTTGTCCGTTGCTTTTTTCCTGTACAATTACATTGCAGGGTAACATGGTCCCAATCTTGTCCTCGGCCTGCAAAGCCTTATAAGCAAAAGGTGGGTTGCAGGCTCCCAGTATCCGGTAATTCCTGAAATCAACATCCAGTTTGTTCTTCAGGGTAGCTTTCACATCAATTTCGGTCAGGACACCAAAACCTTCATTTTTCAGGGCTTCCGTTACCTTTTCAATGGCATTTATAAAACCGGTTCCTCCTATTGTTTTCGAGTAATAATAGCTCATCTTACGAATTTTTTAAAGTTCAAAAATAAGACCTTTCCGGCTGGTTCCGAAACCGTTTATTTTGTTTTCCAACATCATTTCCCTTTCTCTCTCAGGTTGTTCCATGTCGGAATTTGTTCATTTATCGCTTTTCATGCTAAATTATTTCTTCAAATATTCTTTAAGAAATCACTTAAATATGGAATCAAAAAAACTTTTTTTCGTAAAGTAATTGTTATAAATTTGAACTTTCTAACAAATAGTTCGATAATTTGAAAAAAGCCTTAAACAGGGAAAATATCTTAACGTCATCACGAGAGTTGTTCTCGAAATACGGTTATCAAAAAACCACTATGGACGATATTGCCCGTGCCTGTCATAAGGGAAAAAGTTCGTTGTACTATTATTTTAACAGCAAAGAAGAAGTTTTTAAAGCTGTTATTGAATACGAGGCCCAGATACTCCGGAAAGAATTGTACGATGCACTCAAACAGGCTAAAGGCCCGGTAGAAAAAATAAAAGTGATCAGCCTGACCAGGATGAGGGTCATACGCGAATTGATCAACTTTTATGAAGCCATGAAAAACGATTATCTCAATCATCTTCCGTTCATAGAAAAGATCAGGCACAAATACGACCTCGAAGAAATTGAAACATTTAAACGCATTCTGAAAGAAGGTATGGATTCGGGGGATTTTGTCGTTGACAACCTGGAGCTCTATGCTTTCGCCATCGTTACTGCTCTCAAAGGGCTTGAAATTCCTTTGTTTGTAGGGCCTGATAAAAACAATGCCGAGGAGATCATTGAAAGCCTGATGAAGATTTTGATGCATGGTATTATGGTAAAAAAATAAATTTTTTTGTTCATTTTTCGAATAAAAAACTAAAATGTTCTAATATTTAAATAATGAAACTCTTCTCTTCAATCCTGCGGCTCAGGTGGGTAGTTATCTGCCTGATTTTAGCTGCAACTATATATTTTAGCTACCAAATACCCGGGTTGAAAATAAATCCCGATGTGGTTGATTACCTGCCTGCCCATGATGAAGATGCAAAAATATTCAAGGAAATAGGCAATGAATTCGGAGGCAATTTCATTGGTATTGTCGGGGTGCAGGCTGACGATATTTTCACCCCCCCAGTGATGACGGAAATCAGGCAAATCACCGATACCCTAAGCTATCAGGATGGGATCAGTTATGTAACCTCGCTGACCAATATAATGGACATCCGGGATGCCGGAGGGTGGGTCGAGTTCAGCCCTTTGATTGATGAATATGAGATAACAGGAAAGGAGGAGCTGCAAAAACTCAGGCAGTACGTACTCTCGAATGACATGTACCGGGGATCGCTGGTTTCTGAAGACGGGACAACGGCCCTGGTCATTATCCGCTTTGCGCAAACCCCTGATAAAATGCAGGTCATCAGGCAGGTCAAAAACAAACTGGATGGGATGCAATTCAAGTCTGACATATACATTGGGGGATTACCCTTTATGCTGGACGACCTGAGCCGAATTATCAGCCGTGACATGCTGTACCTGGCACCACTGGCATTTTTACTGATCGCCCTGATATTATTTACGGGATTCCGTACACTGAGGGGCATTTTACTTCCCCTGTCATCGGTGCTGATCGCTATCATCTGGGTGCTGGGCACCATGAGCCTTCTGGGATATGAAATTACCCTTGTCACCAATGTAGTACCGGTCATTTTACTCGCTGTTGGAAGTGCCTATTGTATCCATGTTCTCAACCGGGTACGAAAAGATATGGCCGTTGATCCAAAAAAAGGTTTGGTGAATGCCATGAAATATATTGCTGTGCCTGTGTTTTTTGCCGCACTCACCACAGCATTCGGATTTATTTCCTTCATTTTCGGCAGCTACCTCACCATGATCCGCGATTTCGGAATTCTTACCGCATTAGGGGTCATTATTTCCCTTCTTCTTTCACTTACCCTGACCCCTGCCCTTCTTTCTTTTTCAAAACAGGATAAAAATGAACCAAAGGAATCTGTTTTCAGCAGCCGGCTGATCCCTGTTCTTCAGAACAATTTTCTTTTACATTCCAAAAAATTCCTCATCGTTTGGTTATTGATAGCCGTGGCAGGGTCAACCGGTCTTTTCCGTATTGAACGCAAATTTGACCTGGCTACCTATTTCCACAAACATTTTCCTGTCCGGCAAACAGAGGCGATGCTGAAGCAAAAATTCGGGGGTACCTTACCCGTTTTTGTTGCTGTCGAAGGCGACATTCGAAATCCTGATGTTCTGAACAAAATGAAGGACGTTGAAGAGAAATTAAAGTCCTTCAAGGGTATATCAAATGTGCAATCTATTGTCGGGGTCATTGAGAAAATGAATGGCATCATGGGTGAAGGCAAACAAATACCTGATTCAAAAGACAAGGTCATGAACCTCTGGTTTTTACTGGAGGGTCAAACGGCCATTGAACAGATGGTGGCACCCGATGCCCAAAAAGCCATCATCCAGGGTATGTACAGCAGCGATAATCCCGGTGAAATGAAGGATTTTATTACCCGGATGAAAAAAACCATTCAACAAACCCACCCTGCAAACTGTACGATGAAGCTCACCGGCTTTGCCACCATTTACGAAAAAATAGACAGCAGCCTGCTTACCAGCCAGATCAAAAGCCTTCTCATTGCCCTTGTCCTCGTATTCATTGCTATGCTGATCATTTTAAAGGATTTCACCCTGTCACTGGTCAGTACCACACCAGTTATTGCCACCTTGCTGGTCCTGTTTGGCAGTATGGGCTGGCTGCATATTCCGCTGGATATGGCAACCGTATTGGTGGGCTCCATCAGTATTGGGATCGGAATTGATTATGCCATCCACTTTGTCAGCCAGTTAAAAAATGAAATGGGTAAAACCAGCGATTTAAAACAGGCCATTATCCGGGTTTATTCAGTCACCGGTAATTCCATATTGATCAATGTATTGTCCGTTTCAACCGGTTTTGTGGCCTTGCTCTTTTCAGCCCTGATCCCCTTACAGCGTTTCGGTATCCTGGTCATCATTACTATGATCAGTTCCGGGCTGGCAACACTTACTCTTTTACCTTCCCTGCTGATCGTATTCAGAAAATTCATTTTCAAACAACATAAAGATTTATATAATGAAAAACTCTAAGCTAATCTTAAAACCATTAATATTCCCGGCAACCATGTTGTTGCTGGTTTTTAGTTCACAACAGCTTTATTGCCAGTCGGCCACAGAAGTCATGAAAAAAATGGACAAGGCGATGTACGCTGCTCAAGACCAGAAAATTGAAATGGAAATGCAACTGATTGATAAAAACGGTAACAAAACCACTCGTAAAGCCATTACCTGGCAAAAAGGCAGTGACATGCGGTTGTTCAAATTCACCTATCCCGAAGCATACAATGGGATTGCCTTACTTTCATTACCCAACGAAGTCATGTACGTATATCTCCCCGCTTACAACAAGGAGAGGCGCATTGCTTCCCAATCTAAAAACAGTAGCTTTCAGGGCACTGATTTTACTTACGAGAACATGGACACCAAAGCATGGTCGGACAAGTACGAAGCCGTATCGGTTACTGAATCACGGGATTATTTTATTTTGACCTCAAAACCCAAAGCCGGGGTTAAAACACCTTATTCAAAGCTGGTTACCAAAGTGATCAAAGCTTCCTATTACCCCAAAGAGGTTATTTTTTATGATAAAAAAGGGACGAAAAGTAAAATCCTGGACAACACCAAAATTGAAAAGATCAAGGATTATTGGATCGCTACCGATTTCACCATGACAACCATCAAAACAGGCCATCATACACGAATGATTTATAAAAATATTGAATTCGATACCGGCCTCAATGACGATATATTCACCATCAGAAACTTAAAAAAGTAACCTTATGAAAAAGCAATTTGTACTAATCCTGTTTGCCCTCCTGGCAGCACTATCTGTTTTCAGCCAGGAAGAAAAAGACATGAGCCTGGGCGGCAAGGTTACAACAAACAACCGCATGCTCTATAACGACAATTTCAAATGGAACTGGAACGAGAACCGGGTAGCACTGAACCTGGAAAAGAAATTTTCTGATAAGGCAAGGTTTTATACCGAAGCCTGGTTCAGGTCCTGGGGGTTTCCATCCGTTTCGAGCATCCGGCTTTTATCTGACCCCGGCAAGCTTGACCCGACCAACATCAGTTTGCGCGAAGCCTACGTGACAGTGTATGGTTTTATCTTTAAAAAACTGGATGTCAGTTTCGGCAGGCAGCGGATTGCATGGGGCAAGGGCGACAGGCTCAACCCCACCGACAATGTCAACCCCTGTGACCTGGAGGATATCTGGGATTTCGGCCGGCACCTGGGCAGTGAGTCCTTACGGCTAAATTTTTACCCTTCTGCCAAATGGCAACTCGAAGGGGTTTTTGTTCCTTTTTTCCGTCCGGCCATGTTCCCATACGGAGATATGTCTTCCCTGTTTTTCAGCACGGGATCATTCAACATGCCTGCCAGCTACAACTACCTGGGCACTTCTTTTAAAATCCTGACAAACAGCATCAGCGATTCAACCACACTACCGCGCAATGATATTTCGAACAGCATTGCCGGAATTAAAATAATGACACAACAATTGAATTTTGATTTTTCAGCCAGCTACCTGTATGGAAGGCTCGACCTGCCCAGCCCTTACCGGGCAGACATCAGCCTGGATGCCCTTAGCCTCAACCCTCCATCCGTAAGTTTTGACATTCAGGCCCTCCTGCTCTACCCCAGGGTACATATTTTCGGGTTCGATTTTGCAGGCAACCTGGGCCCTGTCGGTTTGTGGGGCGAAACAGCCGTTTTTCTGCCTGATTCTGCCATTGGTCTTCACTACAACTACACCGGATTTCCGGCAGGTTATGAAATGCCGGAACAGGCTGACAGCCTGATACTCGGTTCAAAGCCCTATGTGAAAGTGTTGCTCGGGGCCGATTATTTTTTTCCTGACAATTCCTATCTGAATATTCAAGTACTGCACGGCTTTGCTTCTGAAATCGGTACACCCAACCTCAACGATTACCTGATGCTGAGTTATTCAAAAAAATTCCTGAACGAAAAACTGGAAGTCAGGCCGCTTAACGGAAGTTTTATGATCTCAGACTGGTCGGATATCAAAAATAATTATGCCCTTGTGTTTATGCCTGAAGTATCTTTTAAACAAAATGACAATACAGAAATTATTGCCGGGGTTAGGATCATTGATGGAAAAGGAAGCAGTTCTTTTGCACGATTATGGGACAGGGATGAAATCTATTTTAATTTGAATTATTCTTTTTAAGAAAATATTACAAAACACTTAATTTTAGTACCTTTGCAGGAGTCACTAACCTGTAAATTTATCTCATGATACGCCCTATATTTATTCTTGTCTTTTCTTTGGTTTTTTCTTCATTTTCTTTTGCTCAATCACAATCCTGGATTGATGCATTGAATGGAAATATCACAAAGAATTTTTACGAAATACAAAAAGATTTTAACGATTATGCTGCCACGGTAGACCTGGATACGGTACGCGGCTGGAAACAATACAAGCGCTGGGAATGGTTCATGGAACCACGTGTTTTCCCCACCGGCAATTTCCCCAATCCACTGGCAACAAAGTATGCCATGGAAAAATACTATGTAGACAGGGGAATTGAAAAGCGTTCCTCTACAAGGTCTTCGGGAGACTGGCACCTTGTCGGGCCAAAATATTCTCCCGGGAAAGGAATCGGGAGGATTAATTTTGTCACCTTTCATCCCACCGAACCCAACACCATTTTTGTTGGCGCCCCGAGTGGAGGTTTATGGAAAAGTGAAGATGATGGCAACACCTGGGTAAATTTAATTGACGACCTGGAAGTGATAGGGTGTAGCGACCTGGTGATCAACCCGCTCAATCCAATGACTATGTACCTGGCCTCTTCCGATGGCGATGCTTCCGACACCTACAGCCTGGGCGTTTTGAAATCTACTGATGGAGGAAAAACCTGGCAGTCTACCGGCCTTGACTGGAATGTTTACCAGGCAAGAAAAATGAGGAAGATCATCATGCATCCCAATGATACCTCTACCCTCTACGCAGCCACTTCAGCAGGAATTTTCAAAACAACAGATGCAGGTAATTCCTGGTCTCTAAAACAAAGTGGTACCTTCACAGACCTGGAGTTCAAACCCGGCAATCCCCGTGTCATCTATGCTGCAAGGTATGGATATTCGGGTGCAGCAGGCTTTTACCGTTCAACCGATGGTGGAAATAGTTTCCAAAAAATCACAAACGGGATATCCCCATCTACCTCTATTCGTTTCGAAATTGCTGTCACCCCGGACGATACAAACATCGTGTATGTGGTAGTAGCAAAGCAATCAAGCAACAGCCTGGAAGGAGTTTATAAATCAACCGATGGCGGAAGCAGTTTCACAAAAGTGAAAAATGATACCAGTCCCAATCTGCTGGGACGTAGAACAAATGGCACTGACCTTTCCACCGGCCAGGGCTGGTACGACCTCTGTATCATTGCTTCGCCCACAAACAAAGACGAGGTATATGTTGGTGGTATTAACATCTGGAGTTCAAGCAACGGTGGAACTACCTGGTCGCTCAATGCCCACTGGACAGGCTCGGGAGGAGCTCCGTATGTCCATGCAGATATCCATGCCATGGAATTTTACAGCAACAACAATGGCTCTACCTTTTATGTCGGTTGCGATGGCGGCTTGTGGAAAACCACCAATAAAGGAAACAGCTACACAGCAATGAATTCGGGCCTGGCGATTTCACAGATTTACCGTCTGGGAATATCGGCCACTGACCCGGACCTTCTCCTGATCGGATTGCAGGACAATGGTACCAAACGAAATAATACAGGCTCCTGGGATGATGTGAATGGAGGGGATGGTTTTGAGTGCATTGTTGACTATGCCGACAACAACTACATGTACGCTTCGACTCAATATGGTAACATTTACAGAAGTACCAACAAAGGGAATAATTTTAAACGGGTAAGCGGAAGCATTCCCGAAAGCGGAGGATGGCTGACACCCTACGTGATGGATCCCAATGACCACAAAACACTTTACGCAGGATATACCAATATCTATAAATCCACCAATAACGGGGATTCATGGACAGCCATTACTTCGGAATCCGGTTCCACCAAAGTGGATGCCCTTGCCGTAGCGCCCTCCAACTCAAATGTAATCTATTTTGCTAAAAACAATGCAATATGGAAAACCACCGATGGAGGATCAAACTGGACAGATATTTCTTCCGGCCTGCCGGGTCTTTATATCACCTATATTGCTGTTCATCCTGATTATCCCGACAGGATTTATGTAACATTGTCCGGCTACACAAATGGCCGGAAAGTGTATCTGAGTATTGACGGGGGAGCTAATTGGGTCAACTTCAGCGGCTCCCTGCCCAACCTTCCGGCTAACTGCATTGTCTATGAAAACGGATCCGATAACGGCCTTTATGTGGGCATGGATGTAGGTGTTTATTACCGCGATAGCACCATGTTTGACTGGGTACAGTTTACTAACGGTATCCCAAATGTCATTGTCAATGAACTGGAGATTTATTATAATCAGGACAGGGCCAAATCGCGCATCCGTGCAGCTACATACGGTAGAGGTGTCTGGGAATCCGAATTGTACTATCCACCCAACACACCACCTGTTGCTGCATTTGCAGCCAGGGATACCCTGATCTGTATCGGCTATACCAATGTATTCAGTAATTTATCTACCAATGCCGATTCATTTGCCTGGTTTTTTCCCGGAGGAATTCCATCGGTATCCAACGCCAGGAATCCACAGGTACGTTACGATTCTGCAGGTACTTTTGATGTAACCTTTATCGCTTACAACGATTATGGAATTGATTCTGTCGTTCACTCCTCCTACATTGAAGTAGACCCGGTAATGGAATGTAGCTACATCATGCCAACCAATGCATCGGGAGACCTGTATACCACCTGCCGCGGCACCCTGACTGACCCGGGTGGAAATGCCAATTACCCCGACAACCTGACTTCGTACATCACCATAGCACCACCGGGCTCAGACAAACTAGTGCTGATTTTCGAAGAATTTGATATGGAGAATAATGCCGACTCCCTGCTGATCTATGATGGCAAAGGCTTAAAGGGAACTTTGCTGGGCAGCTACACCGGAAATACCCTACCCGGAAATGGGCTTGTTGTAACTACAACCGGGGCAGTAACCATTCAAATGTTTTCGGACCCCCTGATCAACAAAAGTGGGTTTGTCATGAAATGGCGCTGTTCAAGGACGGGAGAAGCCCCCATTGCCCATTTTACCATGGATAACAATTTCACTTGCACCGGGGATGTTCAGTTTTATCTCAGCGACCTCGGCCATATTGATAACTGGAAATGGGATTTCGGTGACGGAACCACTTCCACCGATTTAAATCCGGCTCATAAATACAAGGTCAATGGAAGGTATGAAGTAAAACTAACCGTTTCGAATACCACCGGCAACGACTCTTTCATTATCGACAACCTGTTGGTGGATTTACCCGATGCTCCGGATGTGACCCCCGCTTCCGTTTGCGGTGGTGGCAAAGTAACCCTCAAAACGAAAAATGACGGTACCATTCGCTGGTATGGAAGTCAGACGGGAAATGACCTGATATTCACCGGACAGGAATTTGAGACACCCAGCCTGAATATATCCACAACCTATTATGCCGAAAGGCTCACCAACGGGCCTTCACAGTATGTGGGTATCGCCAACGGTACCGGGGACGGTTCTTATAGCTCCAGCCCAAACGGCCTTGTATTTAATGCATTAAAAGACCTGAAAATCGTCTCGGTCAAGATCTATACCCTTGGGACCGGCAACAGGACTATTTTACTCCTGAATGCCAATGGGGATACACTTGATTCCAAAATAAAAAATATGATAAACGGTGAGCAAACCGTAATCCTGAATTTTGATGTCCCTGCCGGTAATGGCTATATGCTTTCCACAGGAAAAACCTCAACCATGTGGAGAACGAAATCCGGATTGAATTTCCCTTACGATATCTCCGGTCTTATTTCTATTACCAATAGTATTTCAGGTACGGATTATTCCTTCTTTTACAATTGGGAAGTACAGGAACAAAATGTTTGTAAAAGCCCCCGTATTCCGGTTGTTGCAGGTGTTTTTGATATGAAACCGGTCGCTGATTTCACTTACCAGGACAGTGGCATTTATGTTTGGTTTTTCGACAACTCGCAAAACCCGTTTACCTATACCTGGGACTTTGGAGACAATGAAACCGCTGACGAGGCCAACCCTTATCACAAATACAAAGATGGTGGCAACTTTGTGGTGAAACTGAAAGTAGAAAACGGATGCGGAAACGATTCGATAAACAAGACACTCAACATAGTCAATAGCATCAGGGAAGAAACCAAAGCCTTTATTGCTGTTTATCCGAATCCGGGCAATGGGCAGCTTACTATAACCTCCAATGTGGAAATTATTTCACTGACCGTTTACTCCGCTGAAGGCAGAATGATCAAGTCCCTCGATAATAACATCCAAAGTGGTGATCTCAACCTGAACCTGGAACTGCAAAAAGGTTGGTACCTGTTAAAGGTTGTAACGGATAAAGGCGTGATGAACCAAAAGATCATTATCAGGTGAAAATAATCAGTTATAATGTCAACGGGATCAGGGCTGCACTGAAGAAAGGGTTGCTGGAATGGCTGAAAGAAGAAAATCCCGATATTGTCTGTTTGCAGGAACTCAAAGCTAATACCGGACAGTTTGATACGGAAGAATTTGAAAAGCTGGGCTATCACTGCATCTGGAATCCCGCTGAAAGAAAAGGTTATTCCGGAGTAGCGCTGCTTTCCAAAGTCAAACCTGATAAAATTGTACTGGGTATTGGCAAGGAAGAATTTGATGTAGAGGGCCGCTTTATCCGTGCTGATTTTGACGGGCTGACTCAAATATCCACCTATATCCCCTCAGGGAGCATGGGCGATATCAGGCAGGACGTTAAAATGGCGTATCTCGAACAACTGTATCTGGCTATAGATGAATTGAAAAATACACGGCCCAACCTGGTGATCAGCGGGGATTACAACATCTGCCACCAGGCCATTGATATACACGACCCCATCAGAAATGCCAAAGTTTCCGGTTTTTTACCGGAAGAACGGGATTGGTTCAGTGAGTTTCTCGACAACGGTTTGGTCGATTCGTTCCGCTATTCCAACCCGGATATTGTGAAATATTCATGGTGGTCGTACAGAGCCAGGGCAAGAGAAAAAAACCTCGGCTGGCGGCTGGACTATCATATTGTTTCCGAACCCCTTTCATCTCGTATTTCCGGGGCTGATATCCTGACAGATGTGGTCCATTCTGATCATTGCCCTGTTCTTCTTGAGATTAGTTCTTAGCTGGCAGACACAAAGCAAATGGGCGTCATCCCCTTTACCTCCCGGCAAAGTCCCTTTTAGGAGACGCTGCTGAGACGAAAAATTAAATATCGAATTTCGTTTAACGAATAATGATTTAAGAAGTTGAGCAAACTAAATGGGTCGATTTCAGTATT